>CBDUTX010000083.1:0-8215 GCA_965370235.1 uncultured Desulfuromonadaceae bacterium
GATTATTTTTTAGATATCATAAAAAAAAACCAGGGAGAAGATATTCTGAAGAATTTAAAAGATAAGATGGTGGAAATTTTGGATATTGAAGATGATAGGAAATATTTAAAAAAACCTGTTGTTATTCTATTAGTTGGAGTTAATGGAACGGGGAAAACAACAAGTGCTGCAAAAATAGCTTACTATCTGAAAAATAAAAATAAAAAAGTACTGCTCTCTGCTGCCGATACATACAGAGCAGCAGCTATAGATCAGCTTCAGATATGGGCTGAAAGATATTCACTTGATCTTGTAAAAGGTGAACAGGGAGGAGATGCTGCTGCTGTGATCCATGATTCTTATATTTCAGCACTGAACAGGAATTATGATTATCTCATTGTCGACACTGCCGGAAGGTTGCATACTAAGAAGAATCTTATGAATGAATTTCTAAAAATTAAAAAAGTTCTAAAGAATGTCGGTAACATCACTCCTGATGAGGTTTTTATCATAATGGATTCCACAACAGGTTTAAATGGACTTGTGCAGGCAAAAATATTTAATGACTTCATCGATCTCACAGGGATAATATTAACTAAAATGGATGGTTCCGCGAGGGGTGGATGTATATTTCCAATTGTCAAAGAGATGAGTATTCCTGTTAAATATATCGGGATTGGGGAGAATATTGAAGATTTTTTCCCCTTTGATCCTGAGTTGTTCATTGAAGGACTTTTTAGATGAAACATTCTCAAATGAAACATCCTTACCATCGATTCTTAAAAGTAGCCTCGAGATACTGGTTCAAGATTCTTGCGGGAATATCTTTTATGATGATCTTTGTTCTTCTTTCGGGTCTTTCTTTGGGCATGCTCTATCCCCTTGCGCAAAAAATACTCGTTATTTCAGATACGACTGAATATTATTCAGAACCAATTCCCAACCAGCTTGGTGATCTTGTCTCAGAGGCATATGGATCATTACGTGAAAATGGATGGGATGGTTTTGCAGAAAATGTTAAAGGGCTATTTTTTGACTTTCTCAACAGAAATCATCCCCTTGATGTTCTTAAAGCTATTATTTTCATCTCGATAATATTGTTTTTTTTTAAATCCTTTGTCGATTATATTTACCGTATAATTTTTGCAGATGTGGAACAGAATGTCATAAGATATTATCAAAAAGAGATATTCAATCATTTCTCTAAGATGTCTCTTGATTTCTTCCAAAAATACAGGATCGGGGAATTAACTGCAAGAATTACGAATGATGTCAATCTTATAGGTTTTACTGCTCTCGGTTCATTGATAGAGATCATAAGGAATTCACTTCTCGTTCTTTTTTATCTTGCTATCGCATTGATTATCAACTGGAAACTCACTTTAATTGCTTTTACATTTATTCCGATTATGTCTTTATTCTCAAGATGGATGTCAAAGAGAATTAAAAAATACATTGGTAGGAGTCAGGAAACCTGGGCTCTTGTCAGTTCAAAGGTTCATGAAATTGGTACAAATATCAAGGTCGTCCTTGCATTTGATGCATTTAAACATGAAGAAAAGAGTTTTTCAAAATTGACATATAGACTGAAAAGTACAAATTTCAAGAGGAAATGTGTTGAATCTCTGGCGAGACCTATGAGTGATTTTATTAATATGGGGCTTGCCCTGGTTTTAATCTGGATAGGTGGAAAAATGGTAATTGATCAGACTTCAGGTTTTTCTCCTCCGGCTTTTTTTGTATATCTTGGAGCCATACTTTCAATGATGCATCCTGTAAAGGTTGTAGTTAATAAATGGAATGAACTTCAGGGTGCTCTGGTAGGACTTGAGAGGGTTTACACAATACTCGATACACCTCCTACAATTTCGGACAAGCCTGATGCAGTTGATATGAAAGAGTTTAAAGAAGGAATAGTGTTTAAAAATGTTCGTTTCTCCTATGTTCAGGGACAGGAGGTATTAAAAGGATTGAGTTTTGAAGTCAAAAAAGGAGAGACTATTGCACTTGTTGGAAGGAGTGGAGTAGGTAAGACGACTATACTCGATCTTCTAATGCGTTTTTATGATCCCGATGAGGGATCCATATTTATTGATGGAATTGATTTAAAGGATATTAAACTGTCCTCACTTAGGAATTTGATAAGTTCGGTTACCCAGGAAGTTCTTCTTTTTTATGACAGTGTTGAGAATAATATCTCTTATGCTAAACCTGGTGCTGATTTTGATGAAGTTCTCCAGGCATCTAAAGCAGCAAATGCATTTGAATTCATTGAGGAAATGCCGGATGGTTTTAAAACTGTTGTCGGAGAGCGAGGGACGAGAGTATCAGGAGGACAAAGGCAGAGACTTGCAATAGCGAGAGCAATTCTTCGGGATCCTGAGATATTGATATTTGATGAAGCAACAAGCTCTCTTGACAGTGAATCAGAGAGAAAAGTACAAAAATCCATCAAAACCCTTCTTAAAGGTAGAACTGCATTCGTCGTTGCCCATAGACTTTCGACCATCAAGAATTCTAAGAAAATTTTCGTTATTGAAGAAGGGAAAATGGTTGAATGCGGCAGTCATGATGAATTATATTCAAAACAGGGTGTTTACAGATCTCTGTACGATCAACATGAACTTGAAATTGAGATAGTCTGAAAAATAAATAATTAAAATGGAGGAGTTAATTGATAAAAGATGTTCTAATATCCAGGGGAATTATTAGATCTTATTTTAAAGATCTTGAAGATAGACTTGAGAGTGATGTCATTATTATCGGAGCAGGTCCAAGTGGTCTGGTCTCTTCATATCTACTGGCAAAAAAGGGTTTAAAGATAACTATCTTTGAAAAAAGAAATCAACCGGGAGGGGGAATATGGGGAGGAGGAATGAAGTTAAATTATATTGTACTGCAAGATGATCTGAAAGACTTCTGTGATAATCTTTCAATTAACTATGTTGAACAAGACAACATTTTAATGATAGATTCAGTCCATTTTGCATCTGCTTTACTCTATCATGCTACATCTCAAGGTGTTAAGATATTCAATAATATAGGTGTTGAAGATCTTCTGGTAATTAACGGAAAAGTTTCAGGTGTTGTTATAAATTGGAATAATGTAATAAAGGAAAAAATTCCTATTGATCCTCTTACGGTAAGTGCCAAATATGTACTCGATAGTTCCGGACATCCGGCTGATGGTGTAGAAAAACTTGCAAGAAGGGGACTTGTCAATATTTCACAGGAATTCCCTATGGATGCTAACAGAGCAGAGGAATTTGTGGTTGAAGCTACAGGGGAAATATTTCCAGGATTATTTGTTTCCGGTATGGCAGCTACAGCTTCAAAAGGTGGACCGAGAATGGGACCTATATTTGGCGGAATGGTTAAATCAGGTATTAAAATATCTGATTTAATTTTAAATATGAGGAGGAAAAATTGACTCAACTTCAACAGGCAAGAGAAAATAAGATATCTGATGAAATGAGGAGAACAGCGGAATATGAAATGGTTGATCCGGAAGTTATTAGACAATTGATAGCAGATGGATCTGCAGTTCTTCCAAAAAATATAAAGCATGATATAGATACACTAAGAGTAATTGGTAAAAATTTGGATGTCAAAGTAAATGTCAATATCGGGACGTCTAAAGATTATTCTTCTTTTGAAGAAGAAATGGTTAAAGCAAAGGTTGCCTTTAAATCTGGCACAGATGCAATAATGATTCTGTCAACATGGGGTGACTTGAGAAAAATGAGACGTGAAATTGTTGATATCAGTCCTGTTCCGGTTGGTTCGGTTCCAATTTATGACGCAGCAGTAAGATCTTACAGAGAAAACAAAAAAGTTATTGATTTCTCCGAAGGAGATTTTATTGATATGTTCAAAGAGCATGCTGAAGATGGAATAGATTTTATGACAATTCATGTTGGTGTTACAACTGACGTTGTAAAAAGGCTTAAAAAAACAGAGAGGATTTTGAAGATTGTAAGCCGGGGCGGTTCAATTGTTTCGGGTTGGATGCTGGAGAATAAACTTGAAAATCCATTTTACAGCCATTTTGATGAAATTTTATCTATCGCATCTGAATATGATATTACTCTAAGTCTTGGTGACGGAATGAGACCCGGAGCATTTGTTGATGGTACTGATGACCTTCAACTTGAAGAGCTTTTTGTTCTCGGGGAACTTGTAAAAAGATCGAGAGCAGCAGGAGTACAGGTTATGGTTGAAGGTCCCGGACATCTCCCTATCGATCAGATAGAGATGAATGTACGTCTTGCAAAGACAATAACATGTGATGCACCTTTTTTTGTTTTAGGTCCTGTTATCACTGATTGTGCACCAGGATACGATCATATAGTATCTGCGATCGGAGGTGCAATTGCTTCGATGCATGGAACAGATTTTCTCTGCTATGTAACACCAGCTGAACATGTAAGCCTACCAACGGCAGAAGATGTGAAGGAGGGACTTATTGTCTCAAAAATTGTTGCTCAGGCAGTTAATGCTTCGAGAAAGCGGAAAAGAGCTTATGAGAGAGAGATGAAAATGGCAGTTGCCCGGAAGGAATTCAACTGGGATGAACAGATGAAATTATCTATTGATAAAGGTGAGAAACTGAAGCAATACAGAGAGAAACGTCCTTATTCAGAAGAAGGATGTTCAATGTGCGGACCATTTTGTGCAATAAGAATAGTTGAAAAGTATTCTGATGGCAAATGAAGGTAATATCCTGATAATTTCAGGTTTTGATCCCTCCGGAGGTGCTGGATTAATTCAGGATACATTTATCGCTGCAGTTCTCGGTTGTAGACCTTCAGGCTGTGTTTCAGCATATACAGAGCAGAACACTAATATCGTAAATTCCATAATTTTCAGAACTAATGACGAAATTATCTCTGAAATTTCGATTTTGGAGAAGCCGGATGTTATTAAAATCGGTATATGCAATCCTTCACTTCTTGAAATATTATCGGATAGGTACAAAAAGATTCCTTTGATCTGGAATCCTGTTCTAAGGTCATCTTCAGGATATAGATTTCTTGACAGTGAAGAAGTTAGAAAATATATCAATTATTCTGACTGGGTTGTAGTGAATTCAGAGGAAGCCCAGGAGATAGGAATTAGTGAAAATATGATTATAACAGGGGGGCATCTTGAAGAGGAAAATATTGAGATATTTATAGGTGAAAGAAAAGTTAAAACAATTCCGAGAATTAGTGGAAATTTTCATGGGACAGGATGTGCTTTCTCTACAGCTTTTGCTGTTTTACTATCTTATTCCTACCCTCCTGATGAAGCTGTGAGGAGTTCTGCTGAACTGCTTAATGAAATTTTGAATATTTCAAATAAAAGCGTGAATACATACAAAGTGTCGAATTTCTGGTTGAGAGAAAAATTAATTGAAGAAATTGAAGATGTAATGGATAAATTATCCGATTTTGGTGATCTGATTACTCCTGAAGTAGGATTGAATATTTCATATGCTTTACCCGGAGCAAAAAACGAAGAAAGTATTGCAAATGTACCGGGAAGGATGAGATTACACAGAGGAAAAGGAAAATGGGTAGGGAAACCTTCATTTGGAAATAAATCACATACTGCGAGAATGATCCTTGCTATGATGAAAAAATTCCCCTTCATCAGATGCTGCATGAATATATGTTATGAAGCAAAATATATAGAAAGTGCAAAAAGAAACAATTTTTTTGTATACGAACTTCAAAGAGAAAACGAACCCGAAGAATTTAGAGACAAAGAAGGCAATTCATTGAACCGGGGTATTACTTCTGTAATTGAGGATATCCATATACCTCCTGATGTCATATTTGACAGAGGTTTCTGGGGGAAAGAAGCTATGATAAGAATTTTTGCAAGAAACCCCTCCGAACTCCTAATTAAGCTCGGGGCTTGCATTTTTGCAATTTTCTCAAGTTAAGTTACATAATCTCGTCCAATCAATATTGCAACCACCGAGCCCAGCACAACCCATCCAATGAAAGATATTTTTGCCACAGAAAAACACCTGCCTGCAGCAGGCAGGCGGAGAACACGGAAAGAGAAAAAATGATGAAATCTTTTTACTGCGTAAAAATCTCTCATCAACTTTAACACTTAGCCCAACACCAACAGAAGAATAGAACACAGATGACAGGATAACGCAGATGAACACAGATAAATAAACAGATGATAAAATCTTTTACTTCGCAAAAAAACTTTATCAGTTTATGATCAACACAGAAGAAAACAATGATCAATAGTCCCTAATGAGCTGAAGGTTATCAAAAACAAGTATTTATTAATTTATAACCTCCTCAGAATTATTTACATTTTATATTTTTTTGCTTATCTATACTATCAAATATTTCAATATATTCTTTTCCAAGAGACTCACTAAGTCCAGAAAGATTTAAAACTTCAGAAGGAGTATGTTTCTTCATCAACATTCTTACTGTTTCAAAGTCTTTAATATAACGAGAGACATTTTTTATATTATGAGAAGTCTCACGAGCTATCTCACTGGGAATTTTTCCCCGAAGATAAAGGCGGAGAATATATTTTTTATGAGAGATCCCACGACCTATGTCATGCATATTACCTCTTGAAGGAATCAAAAGGCTGTTTTCATTCTGATATTCTCTCACCCATAGGCTTATGGTAGTTAAAGAAACACCACTAAAAAAGGAAACATCCTCATTGACCAAATATCCTCCCTGTTTAGCTGCTTCATAAAACCAGCGAATCGTTCTCCTTTTAAGAAGCTGTTGAGGAGTTGATTGACCGGATAAATAATCATCAAGTTCTTCTCTGGAGAATAATTTTAGTCTTACCGTGACCATCGGGCAGTTGCGAAGCTTCTGATTATAAGGACCCACCTTGGCATTTTTATTCACTGCTGTAACTATAAATGTTCCGGGAGATAAACTATCCGTTACAGGAAGATAATGTGTCTCCACTATGGAGAGAATATCATCTACAATAGCTTTAACTAAAACCGGACCATTCTGATAACCATACTCAAAAAGGAACTTGTTCTCAAGAAGCGTGTGTAAACATTTGGCCGCCATTCTCTCCGATCTGCCGGAATCGGTCCTCATCTTTTTCTCCTGGAAGATGATTTTTTTTTATTGGGAAAATTATCAAATAAACTCTTAAATCTTTCTGAGTCTTGGTACCGCTTCACTAGTTCAAGATATTCTTTACATAAATGAGGACTGATACCTGCAATTAAATAGATCTCCTCCTCGGTGTGCCGTGCAAGAAAAAGACGGGCTATCTGGGTAAAAGTCTTTAAATAGCGCTCTATAGCTTTTTGGCTATGACGACTCCGCCTCACTAAGTAATGAAAGTCCACAGTGGTTAAATAAAGTTCCACTATTCTGGTCTTATGAGAGATACAAGGACCTATATCCTTAATATTTCCACGTGTGGGTACTACACCAAAATCCTTGCGAAGCTCTGCTAAATCTCTCTTTATAGTGTTAAGAGATGAAGAGAGAAGCCTGGAAAGATCTTCCTGAGTAAGAAGAGCTCCCTGTTCATAAGCTTCAGAGGCTAACCGCAAAATCCTTGCTTGCCTCATCGCTCTCAGCCCTCCTTTCTTTTGAATCTCTAAATCCTCTACCGAGTCTAATGTTAATATCACAGAAATGAGGTGACACTCAGAAAGCTTCCTGCCCGGGGGATCTTCCTTTCGTATCGCTTCAAACCTTATTGTCCCTGTCTCCTTAGGTACCTGGAAATGTTCTTCAAAAAGTCCTTTTATCTCTTTGAAGTAGGCTTGGGCTAATAGGGGAGTGAGATTAAATCTTTTGGATATCTCAAAAATTACTGCTGACTCAGGGTCTTTAAGTTCCTGCCTTTTGTAATAACTTTCGTCCATTTGCGCCTCCGGCATTCAATTTAATATTTATATTACCACCCTTCAGCCCATTAGAGCTAATAGTCAATTACCAATGAGCAATGCCCATCACCGCCAAATATTAAACCACAGAGAGCACGGAGAAAAACAGAGACCACAGAGGAATACAATTTAACAATATCGGATAAAAAATGATAAAATCAATTTGCTCGCAAAATAATTTTATCGATTCACAGGTAAAAAGAAAGAGAATATTATTTTTAATTTCTTTCTTGAAACTTTTTACTTTCTACTTGTCACTTACTGAAAAACCAGTAATTTACCTGATTGTTCGAAAAGAGAAGAAGTAAATCTGTAAATATAAGCACCGCTATTGGGACGTGT
>CBDUTX010000084.1:0-8124 GCA_965370235.1 uncultured Desulfuromonadaceae bacterium
TATTCTGAGTTGATTTTAATCTGATAACAGGATCATAGATATTTAATTCATGTAAAATTTCTTCTCTAATAATTGTTATATCATGAACTGTATTGAATTCCTTGTTTTTTATAAGGGAAATTATTTTATTCATTTTATTTCCATATGATTCTGCTTCAGAAGGCTTATTTAGATCACTTTTTATCAAACTACATATAAAATTTGTATTTTCGGAAAAAACTTCTGTCCAATGTTCTATAGCTTTATGATCAGTTCTGAGATCCCATAGCCCAGGTATATAATTATCTTTATTTATAAGAGTTTTCAATGATGTCAGCATTTTTCGATATTTACTTTCCGGATTTTATTCTTGCTAAATTTAACATGTGATTCCTTAAATTTTCCAGTCCTTCTCCGGTTTTAGTTGATGTAATTATATATTCAAAGTGATCAGGAGGGATCTGGACGGGAGAGATGTCGATTTTATTGAAAACAATAATCTTATCCATATTTTCACAACCTATCCTAACTAAAGTCTTTTCGACAATTGATAATTTATGCATAAATGTCTCTTCAGAAATATCAACTACTATTATTCTTAAATCTGCTTCGACAACCTCTTCAAGTGTTGCCTTAAATGACTGAATGAGTTCAGGTGGAATTTCCTGAATAAATCCTATTGTATCTGATATTATAACATGGGTTTTATAATTTTTTGATTTAAGTTTTTTTGTAGTTGTATCGATAGTTGAAAATAATTTATTTTCAACTTTTACTTTACTACTTGTCAGAGAGTTTAAAAGGGAGGATTTACCAGCATTTGTATATCCTACAAGGGCAGCTTGAAAAACATTTTTCCTTCTTTTTTTCTGAATCATCAAGGACATTTTGTTCTTTTTTAATACTTTTTCAAGATGTTTCATCCTTTTTTTTATTGTTCTTCGGTCTATCTCTAATTTTTTTTCACCTGGACCTCTTGTTCCGATTCCTCCTCCAAGTCTTGATAGATATGTTGAGCTCCCCACAAGTCTTGTCAGACTGTGCTGGAGTTTAGCCATTTCAACTTCAGCTTTAGCAAGTCTGCTTCTTGCATGTTGTGCAAATATTTCAAGTATAATATCACGTCTTGTAAATACTTTTAAATTAGTCTTATTTTCAATATTCCTTATCTGTGTAGGGGAGAGTTCATTTACAAATATTAAATTTTCAATAAGAAGATCTTCTGCACATGATGTGATTTCGTTTAGTTTACCTATTCCTATGAAATAAGCAGAATCAGGTTTAATTCTTTTCTGGTGGAAAATTTCAATTATTTTACCACCGAGAGTTGTAACAAGATTTTTCAACTCATCAAGCAGGATCAGTGTATTATTCTGATCACTTTTTGAATTTGATGACATTCCTATTGCTATGTAGTGTTCCATGTACAATGATATAGCTCAGAATGTGTGGTTAAGGCAAGTAAATATTATATAGTGGTTTTAATTATAATTTCAAATTCTTTCCTACTAAAAATGTTTTTATTAAAAAGAATTGAGATTTATTAAAATTAGGAATAATATAAAATGAGAGGTTAAATAAAAAATTGAATTATTTCTTTAAAAATCTTTATTTACTAATTTATCTAAACATTCAAGGAGGGTTTCATGTCTATTCATCTTGAGAGATTACTTTCTGATAATGCCAAGGGACTGAAAAAATCTGTTATAAGAGAACTTTTAAAATTAACTGCAAAACCTGAAATTATTTCATTTGCAGGCGGATTACCAAATCCTGATACATTTCCGATAGAAGATGTTAAAAAGATTACTGCTGAAGTTCTTGACAATGAAGGAAAAAAAGCACTTCAGTATTCAACTACAGAAGGTGATCGTGAATTCCGTTCTGTTTTATGTGAGTGGATGAAAAAGGATGGAATTGTAGGGATAAAACCCGATAATGTTCAGGTACTGACAGCTTCCCAACAGGGACTTGATCTTGTTTCAAGGGTTTTTCTTAATCCGGGTGATGTCTGTATTGTTGCTCTGCCTACTTATTTGGGTTTTCTGCAGGCTACAAATTCAGTTAGAGCAAATCCTGTTGGAGTACCTTTAGATGATGAAGGTATTAAAACGGAAATTGTTGAAGATGAAATTAAAAACTATATAAGTGAAGGAGTACATCCCAAATTCATTTATGTAATACCTGATTTTCAAAATCCAGCTGGAGTAACTCTATCGATGAAGAGAAGAAAAGAGCTTCTCGAGATAGCAAAAAAGTATGATATAATAATTGTAGAAGATTCCCCTTACAGGAAGCTCAGATATTCCGGTGAATCTCTTCCGACAATTTTTTCTCTTGATGAGGATCATGAGAGGGTTATTACACTTTTCACTTTTTCAAAGATATTTCTACCGGGTTTCCGTCTTGGGTGGATGATATCTTCAAAAGATATAATAGATAAAATTGTTATGGCTAAACAGGGTATAGATCTTTGTACTCCTATTTTTAATCAATCTATTACAAGGGAATATATGAAAAAAGGTCTTCTGGACAAGAGAATAGAGAAGAATATTGAAATGTACAGCAAGAGAAAAAACATGATGCTTAATTCTCTTGATAAATTTATGCCTAAAATTAAAGGTTTGAGGTGGACAAAACCCGAAGGTGGACTTTTTATATGGGTTACTTTGCCTGAGGATCTCGATGCGGACAGGATGTTCTATGAGGCAGTGGAAGCTAATGTAGCTTATGTTGTCGGAAGCGCTTTTTTCTGTAATGGTAAAGGTCAGAACACTTTGAGATTGAATTTTTCATTTCCAAGTGAAGAACAGATTGAAATTGGAATAGAACGTCTTTCAAAAGTTATTGAAAAAGCATGGGGTAAAGTTGAAAGAGGAGAAGATAATAATACTCCCCTGACACCGTAGGATTATTCAAGAGGAATGTTAATCTGGGAGCTCGGAATGAGCTCCTTTTTTTCTATTACAAAATCATCGAATTCCATTGAAAATATAACTGAATTATTTTCTATTTTTGATTCATATTTAATTATTAAAGTACAGGGTAGTATTTTTCTTGTAGTTATTCTAATATTTTCCGGAGGAGGTGATGAACTTGTCAGTACAGGCATGAGAAAAGAATTTGTTTTAATAAACACAGATACTATGTCATTTGAATCCACTTCTTCAAAATAGCATATAATATCGGGAGTTTTTCTGTTATTAATAAAATGGATCAAAGAGAAGATAAATATCGTCAATGTAATAACAATGATCAATAAACTTATAAGGATTTCTTTTCTCTTTGTAAGTTTCATTATCCATTAATATCAGATTTTTCTTTAATTATCAAAGAATTTTATATTTTAACAATTTTTAATTTAAATTTTATAACAATTATAAATTTGTAACTTGTAAAAAAGTAGTAACAAGTAGCAAGTAACAAGTCTCAAGTTAAAAGAATAACATTAGATTTTTCTATGCGCTCTGCCTGCCTATAGCAGACAGCTATTCCTCTGCGCACTATGTGGTTAAATATTTGGTGGGGCTGAGAGGGAAATTGTTTGTTGTTTTAATCTGTGTTTATCTGTGGCAAAATATCCTAAGGTAAAATGAAAACAAAATATAAATTCAACATTATTGATCATACTTCGGATGTAGGATTGGAAGCAACAGGCAGATCATTACAGGATGTTTATGAAAATCTATTAAATGGTGTTATATCAATAATGAAAGGTGAATATTCTTCGGTTAATTTTAAAAATGTTGATCTTTTATTTGAAGCAGATAGTAATGAGAATATTTTATTTGATTCCATTGTAGAAATCATCTATCAGATAGAAGTGAAAAAGAATTTTCCGGTTGAATTCAAAGTTATTTCAATTGATAAAATAAAAAATTCTACTATAACAAAAATGATTTGCAGTCTCAAATGTGTCCACCTCGATGATGTCAAGGAGATAAAATTAATGATAAAAGCTCCGACTTATCATAGAATTGAATTGGAGAGGAAAACAGATAACAGATATTTTGGAAGGATCATCCTCGATGTTTAAAGAAAAATTGATAAAAATTGATAAAAATGTATATGAATTAATAAAACAGGATCAGATGAATGTACCTGGAAGAATATATGCTAATGAGAATATTCTTTCATCACTTGATGATAATGTTTTAATTCAGATTAGAAATGTCGCTTCACTTCCGGGTATACAGAAGTATTCAATTGCAATGCCTGATGCCCACTGGGGATATGGATTCCCGATAGGGGGTGTAGCTGCATTCAGTTCGGAAAATGGTATTATTTCTCCCGGGGGAATAGGATATGATATAAATTGCGGTATCAGAATGCTTGGAACAGGACTTGTTTATAAAGATATCAGGAAATATAAGAAAGATATTGTAGATAATATATTTTCAAGTATTCCAACAGGAGTTGGAAGAGGAGGTTTAATAAGACTGTCAAAAAATGATATGACATCTGTACTTGAGAAAGGTGCACAATGGGCTGTTGAATGTGGTTTTGGTGAAAGTCTTGATATTAAAAGATGTGAAGATAATGGAAAAATTGACGGAGCTGACTCTTCTTTGATCTCTGAAAGAGCAATAGAAAGAGGAAGTAATCAACTTGGAAGTCTTGGTGGCGGGAATCACTTTATTGAATTTGACATTGTGGATAAGGTATTTGACCGACAGTCGGCAGATATTTTATCTCTATCAGAAGGTGAAATTGTCATCTTAATACATACCGGTTCAAGAGGACTTGGTCATCAGGTTACAACTGATTGGGTTAGGAAACTTGAAAAATATTCGAGGAAAAAAAACATCAAATTACCCGATAGACAACTTGTTTATACACCGAGTCCATCAAAATCATCGATAGGCAGTCGATACTTCTCTTCTATGAAAGCAGCTGCAAATTTTGCATTTGCAAACAGGCAGATGATTACAGACAGAATTAGAAAAGTAATGAAAAATTTCTTCAGTGAAGCCAATATAGAAGTTATTTATGACTGCTGTCACAATATTGCAAAAGAAGAGATTCATTTTGGAAGAAAGATGTTCGTTCACAGGAAAGGAGCGACCAGAGCTTTTCCTCCAAAAAAAGGATTTGGTCTTGAAAATATAGGTACTCCGGTTATTTTACCAGGTTCTATGGGCACAGGTGCATATCTTTTAAAACCGACAGAGAAAACTGCTGAAACTTTTGCATCACTTGCTCATGGAGCAGGAAGATTATTGAGCAGAAAAGCAGCAAGCCGATCTTTCAATGTTGACAAAATTAAGAAAATCCTGTTAAATAAGGATATATATATCAGGCATCAGAGCCGTTCAGGTGTGGTGGAAGAAGCACCTGAAGCATATAAATCGATGGAAGAAGTCGTAAAAACTATCATCGAGTGCAGGTTGGCTGATATAATTGTAAGAACAGTACCGATAGGTAATATTAAAGGTTAAGTTAAGGAGGTTTTTATGCTCTATTTTTTACAACTCATCGGGCAAAACGCTGATGAAGCTGCAGTAGATGCAGCAGCAGGCGGAATAGCTTTTGGAATGTGTTGTCTTTACTGGATATTTATTATTGGTTTTTATGTTTACATGGCATTGGCACTGCAGACAATTGCAAAAAAATTAGGTGCTACTGATAAATCATGGTGGGCTTGGATACCGATAATGAATGTTCTACTCATGCTGGAATTAGCTAATAAAGAATTATGGTGGTTGGTATTATTATTCATACCAATTGTCAATATAGTAATATCTGTTATTGTTTGGATGGCTATCGCCGAAGCGAGAGGAAAACCAAGCTGGTGGGGTATTATGATGATTGTACCTGTGATGAATATTATTGCCCCGGGATATATTGCCTGGTCTGAATAAAATAAGTATAGAACAGAAAACCCCTCGTTTTAAATGAGGGGTTTTTTGCATTTTTATTAAAATAAACCGAATAAAATGAAAGATAAAATAGAGAAATTAAAAAATGAGCAGAATGCAATAATTCTTGCTCATAACTATGAAAATATTCCTATACAAAAGGCTGCTGATTTTGTCGGGGATTCACTTGAATTGAGCAGGAAAGCTGCAAAAACAGAAAAAGATAAGATAATTTTCTGCGGAGTAAATTTTATGGCAGAAACAGCTGCAATCCTCTCTCCTGAAAAAACCGTATTGATCCCGGAGAGAACAGCATTATGTACAATGGCTCAGATGATTGAAAAAAAAGATATTATGGACTCGAAAAAACAATATCCTGAAGCATCTGTAGTATGTTATGTAAATTCAAGTTTTGAAGTGAAAGCTGCAAGTGATGTTATCTGTACAAGTTCAAATGCAGTTGAAATAGTCAAAAAGCTTGAAAGTGAAACTATAATTTTTGTTCCTGACAGAAATCTTGCTTCATATGTTGCAAAAGAAGTCCCTGAAAAGAAAATTATTATTCCAAGAGGATTCTGTTATGTCCATCATGAGATATCAGTGGATGACCTTGAAAAAGTGAAGGAATCCTTTCTTGATGCTGAAGTGATCTCTCATCCTGAATGTCCCCTGGAAACTCTCGAAGCTTCTGATTATGTCGCATCAACATCTGGGATAATTAAAATTATCGGAGAAAGTTATAAAAAGAATTTCATTGTATGTACGGAAGAGGGACTCCTTGAAAGAATTAGATTAATGTATCCTTCAAAAAATATTATCACACCTTATATCCCCAGATTATGTTATGGGATGAAAAAGACAAATTTACTATCTCTTTATAACTGTCTGTTAAAGGAGCAATATATAATTAAGATTGACAAGAAATTAATTGAACCTGCTTCAAAAGCACTGGCAAGGATGTTTGAATTGACATCATGAGGTATATTGAAGAAATTGGAATAATAAAGGAAAAGAAGGATGATGGAGTTTATGTTATTAAACTTGGGAGCAATGAGGAAAACTGCTCTGAATGTCCCCTTAAAAATAAATGTAGAGGAGAAAGCGAAAAAGCAATTGAGATCAAATTACATAGAGATCTGTCAATTGGAGAAGAGGTAAAATTGAAACTTCCATATTTGTCAAAATCTTTGATTATGTCTTTAATCTTTGGAGTGCCTGTCGTAACATTCGTTGCTTCTTTTTTTATCTTGATGTCAAATGTTTCAAGTGAAGGTGTTTCGATTCTTATCTCATCTCTTATATCAGTGGCATTATTTTTATTAATTATGATACTGCTGAAAAATTTTGAAAAGAACTGGGTAAAAAAAATAATTATTGAGGAAATTGGAAAGGATAAATTTACAGAATAATATGAATACAATAGAAATTCCGGAACCCGGTGAATTATTATTATTTGACAATCAATATAAAGACAGAAAGTATAAAATTGAAATAAATGTCGAGGAATTCACATGTCTCTGTCCCATGACAGGGCAGCCGGACTATGCAAAATTTAGAATAATATACACACCTGACAAATATGTAGTTGAATTAAAGTCATTAAAGTTATATCTTCAAAAATACAGAAATATTGGGATAACACATGAAAATGTGACAAATGAGATTTTGGATAAATTAGTCAGCACTTTAAAACCGTATAAAATTGAAGTTATTGGATATTTCAGTATAAGAGGTGGAATTCAAACCACTGTATCTGTTAATTATATCAAAGGAGATTGATCTTGAAGAATTTTCTATATCCAAGAAGCAGAATGTACCATTCGACAATCTGGCAGATATGGGCAATTGGCTGGAGATTTGTATTTTTTGCTTACTTTGCCGGAACACTTGCTCTGATTTTGGGATTTGGTTTGTCTTTTATCTGGTTTGTTGTATTTATTCCTCCTCTTGTATTTTATCATTTCCTCGGTTCTTCATTGTGGAACGGTAAACCGTGGACGAGAATGGCATCCATTATTGAACACATCGTAATTGGTCCGGCAGAGCTTATATTTGCAATTCTCTTTCTGTTTATTTTACCTGAATCTTCAGGGTGGAAATCATTTTCCCATTTATGTCTTAAAGTTGTTTTTGCAGATATTATTATCAGGGGAATTACACTTTACTATTTGTTGAAGAAAAAGGATTTTCCTCAGAATTATATAAATTTGAAAATAGTGGAAGAGAAGAAAAAAAAGAAATAAACTCACACAAAGTCACAAAGACACAAAGCTCAACCCAACCTGAT
>CBDUTX010000085.1:0-8098 GCA_965370235.1 uncultured Desulfuromonadaceae bacterium
AGTCAAAGCACTTTCACCAGGTGCTGTCGATTGAGCAACAATTGTGTCCGCAGTCAAGATCACTCTGAAAATATTATGACATCCCTGACAAAACCCTCTCCTTCACTTCTACTTCCAACTTCATCAAAGTCTTTGACAGTCATGTGTACTATCCTTCTCTCAAGCGGATTTAAGTTCTTAATAATATATTCTTGAGCAATATCATTAATTTTACCGGCGATTTCAATAACTTTTGTTCGTAATTTTTCCTCTTTTCGTTTCCTGTAATCTGCAATATCTACTCTAACTCTAATACCTTTAAAATTTGCTGATAACATTTTACCAAAGATATGAGAAATTGAATCAAGGGTTACACCATCCCTTCCTATCAGAAGCCCATCATTTTTACCTGACTCGATTAAAACACTGAATTCATCCTCATTGCTTTTTTCAATTTTAATTATTGTTCCTTCAATTCCCATTAATTCAAAAAATTTATCTACTTTATCTTTTAACCAATCCTCAGGATAAATTTCTTCAATTTCATCAAACATTATTTACTCCTTGTCAGAAACAGTCTTTTTTGATCTATATTTGACAATTAGCTGTAATATCAAACCGAATGTATTATAAGCAGTCCAGTACAACACAATTGCAGCTGGAAAACTGATAAAAAGATATGTCATAAATATTGGCATTATCCATGTCATAGTTTTCTGCTGCGGGTTTGGATTGGTCATCTTCTGCTGAAAGAACATCATAACTCCCATTAAAATCGGGAGAATACCTATCCCGGGTGCTGAAGAAAACGGAAGTGAAAAAGGAATTGTACTTTCAGGTCTCGATAAATCAGATATCCACAGGAATCCCTGCCCTCGTAACACAATAGTTGTTCTCATAATCTGATAAAGAGCCATAAAGACAGGCATTTGTAATAATAATGGAAGACAACCACTGAAGGGATTGAAAGCTTCTTCTTTATAAAGTTTAATCGTTTCTTTGTTTAATCTCTGCGGATCACTTTTATATTTTTTCTTAACTTCTTCCAGTTTCGGTTGAATTTCCTGCATTTTTCTCATCGATTTCTGACTGTAAAGAGTCAAAGGAGAAAAAGCCAATGTCATAATCATAGCAAATGCAATTATCACTAATCCGAAATTTGGTATGAAGGTATTTAGAAATCTCAATAACCACAGGATCACTTTACTGATCGGTCTTAACCATCTCCAGCCCATCTCCACATTCTCATCAAGGTGGTATCCAACAGAACCTAAACTTGTCTCATCTAATGGACCGAGATAACTTATAAATTTGAGAGTATCCAGTTTTATTGGACCGAACTCAATATCAACTGAGTAATCATGTAATGAATCTTCAGGTATGTTAAAATTTACATTAACTGAAAAATCACTGTCTCTCTCTCCCCTCGGAATAAATGCTGCAAGAAAATACTGATTTGAAATTCCAGCCCAATAAGCAAGTTCATCGTATGTAGTTCCATTTTTGATATCCTTAAGACTTTTCCTCCAATGTCTGTACCCGATATGACACATTGCTACGAGAAATCTTCTCTTCCCCGGATCTATCGGAAGGTCAGGTTCAGTAATCGCAATTCCATCCTCCCAGATCATAAATCCGCTGTAGAACCTCTTGTTGACCCCTTCTGTCCAAAAAGACGTCCTCAGAGTAAATCCTTCATCAGGTAATTCATATCTGATCCCAAGTTGATGCTGACCTACTTTTTGAGTAAAAATAACAACTGTCGTGTCAGATTTCCGGTAAACACTGTCAAGGATCATCGGTATTTCTTTTGTTGATAAGAATATTTCCTTATCTTCATTTTTAATTATGTAAAAAAGCATTCCTCTTTTATCGACATTTAACGGATAAAGAAGTAAAGGGTCATCTTCTTTGGTGATATTATAATTTAGTAGTCTAACCTGACTGATACTTGCTCCATGCAGAAGATCAATTTCCAATTCAATGTCATTATTCTTTAAAATAAAAGGAGAAGAATCTTCAAGTGTTAATTCAAAAATCAAAGTATCCGGTTCAAACAATATAGATTCAGGAATTTCAGGATGCTGACTGGTTGTCAGGGTGGGTTCAACATGTGTTATCAACATTGAAGTATCCGGATGCTCTTCAATTATTGCTTCTTTTTCCGGTTGTGTTTTATGCAAAACCAGTTGCCAGATGATTAAAATAATAGCTGATACGACAACAGCAGCAATCAATCTAACTCTATAAGACATTTAATTCCTCCAAAAACTATCAGGTACTGGATCATAACCGCCTTTTGAAAAGGGATTACACCTTAATATTCTATAAACTCCAAGCACCATTCCTTTAATTACTCCATGTTTTATTATTGCCTGCTCGGTATAAATTGAACATGTTGGATCAAAACGGCAAGATGGGGGAAAAACGGGGGAAATTAAAATTCTGTATAATTTTATTAAATGAACAGAAACCAATTTTAATACTTCAGTAATTCTGCCTTTGAAAAAAGACTTATTACTCTTTTTTCTAATTCCCGGTACAGTAAGTTCACAGTTTGAGGTCTTGAAAGAAGAAGAAATTTTACATTTTTTCTCAGATATTTTTTCTCCTTTCTCAGTATTCCCCTTAACCTCCGACGAAGTAAATTCCGTTTTACAGCTCCTTTTAAACCCTTCTTTATACCAATTCCTACAATTAATCTGTCACTATCATCATAATATATAGTTAAATATTCATCATTTATTCTTTTACCTTTTCTCAAAAGATATTCTATATCTTTTTTCTTTGTTAATCTTTCTTCTCTGGTAAAAGCTTCTGTCATCTAGCAACAGTAGGAACGAGCCTCTTCCTGCCTTTAGCCCGTCTGCGGGCAAGAATATGACGACCACCTTTAGTGCTCATTCTATTGTGGAAACCATGTTTCCTTGCTCTTTTTATTCTACTCGGTTGATATGTTCTCTTCATATATTCCTCCACGTTTTTAACATAATGGAAATCGAAATTATAACAGAGAAATCCATCATGTCAACCTTGTGATGAATGTCATCTATTTATAAAATTATTTAAATATGTATTTCATTTTATGATATTACTTTCAACTTGTCACAATCTATTTGATATTGTAATAAATATTATGTCAAAAATAGAATATAAAGAAACCGAGTTAACTCTGGAAGAATCTGAATTACCTAAAAACATAAAAGATATTCTTGAGATTCTTCTTGAAAATAAAGTTGAAGATATCACTTATCTTGATCTTAATGAACTATCCGCAATTTCAGACAGCATGATAATAGGAACAACACTGTCAGAAGTTCATTCAAGAGCTCTTGTGAAAAAGATAATAACAAAAATAAAACATAAGGACAGATCAAATTTACCTGTCAGAGAAGAAGGTTCTGATAAAGGTAACTGGGTTGTACTTGATTTTATAAATTTTATGGTACATTTGATGATACCTGAGATTAGAGAAATGTATAATCTTGAAACCCTCTGGGCAAATTGTAAAATTACAAAGATTCTTGATTCGAAAGCTCTTAATGTTACAATTAACGATAAGTAACTAAATCACTATCTATTAAATATTTAACTTCAACTGCATTTTGTAGCATAGCAAAAAAATGTCAGGTGCAATTATTTATCATAATTCTATTTTCACACAAAGACTCAAAGACACCTGTCTGCGCCTGTCTGTATTTTGAGCAGACAGGTACAACGCACAGGCAGGTAAAGAATTATCTTATTTTTTTCAATCTCATTTGTTTTATTTATCTTCAAAATTCTTAAATCGTTAATCGGTGTTCAATTAAAAGTTTCTTTAACCTTTACCTGCACTTCCCATTACTTCTACATTTTTATGAATTAAAAGTTCTTTTAAAGCCTCTCTTGCCGGACCAAGATACTTTCGAGGATCATAGATTTCAGGATATTTACTGAAAACTTCCCTTATCTTTGCAGTAACGATCAATCTACCGTCTGTATCAACATTGATTTTACAAACCGTAGATTTGGCAGCTCTACGGAGTTGATCTTCAGGTACTCCAACAGCATCTCCTAATTTTCCTCCGTAGTTATTTACCATATCAACATATTCCTTTGGTACGGATGAAGAACCATGCAGTACAATTGGGAAACCCGGCAGGCGTTTTGAAACTTCTTCAAGTATATCAAATTTTAATTCTGGAAAAGATTCACCTGGCTTTACTTTAAATTTATATGCACCGTGAGATGTCCCTATGGAAATTGCAAGTGAATCGACATTTGTACGTGTTACAAATTCTTCAACATCATCAGGATTTGTGAAATGTGATTTCTGAGCAATAATATCTTCTTCGATACCTGCTAAAACCCCAAGCTCACCTTCAACACTGATATCAAACTGATGTGCATAATCAACAACTTTTCGTGTTAAATTGACATTTTCCTGGAATGGAAGAGACGAACCATCTATCATTACAGAAGAAAAACCAAACTGAATTGCTGACTGACATGATTCGAATGAATCACCATGATCAAGATGAAGTGCAATTGGAAAAGTGGATTTTAGGTCATCTCTTGCCATTCTGACAGCACCTTCAGCCATATATCTTAACATTGTCGGATTAGCATATTTCCTTGCCCCTCTTGATACCTGAAGGATCACAGGTGAATTTGTCTCTGCGCAAGCCATTATAATAGCCTGAAGCTGTTCCAAATTATTGAAATTATATGCGGGTACTGCATATTCACCTTCCATAGCTTTTATTAGTATATCTTTTGTGTTAACAAAACCAATACTCTGATAATTTACCATTTAGACCTCCTAAAGTTCAGTAAATTCATTTCGCATACATATCTGCTCTATTATCCAATTTGCAATATAAAAACCGAAAACAGATGTAACTGTAATTATACTACCTGGTCTTTCTCTTGAAAAGCTACTCTCTTCTTTTGAAAATACGACAGGGAAATTGTAATGAATATTCCTTTTCTTCATTTCTTTTCTTATCTTTCTTGAAAGCGGACATCCGGTTGTATCAAATATTTTACTGGTTTTTATTTCCGATGGATTTGATTTCCCACCGGCTCCCATTGATGAAATAAATATAATATTCTTTTTAAAAGATTCTTCAGCAAGAAGTAATTTAATTATCACATTGTCCACTGCATCGACTAAAACATCGGGTTTCCAATTGAATAGAACATCAATGTTTTTTTCATTTACAAATTCCTCAACAATGTCAAATTTTCCATAAGGATTTATTTTATTCATATATTCACTCAAAGCAGCAGCTTTGTTAATATTCACATTTGAAACTGTAGCATATAATTGCCTGTTTAGATTGCTTAAATGGATAATATCACCATCTACAAGTAGCATTCTGGAGACTCCAGTTCTGCAAAGTGCTTCTGCAACAGAAGATCCAACTCCTCCAAGTCCTACAAGAGCAACTCTGGTTTCAATTATATTCTCTAAAGACTTATTACCTGTTATCTGCTTAGTTCTCGAAGTGAATTCTTCCAAGAAATGCTCTTTTGATATTCCCATTAATTTGCTCTTTGATAGATTTGAATTTGATATTTTTTAACTCAGCAATTCTTTCAATAATTAACGGTAGATCACAGGGTGTTCCTATCCTGTTATCTATCTTCAGATATGGAGCATCCGTTTCTGCAAGGATCCTGTTATTATCTGTTTTAATTATTGATTTCTGAACTTTTTTATTATAAGTGTTTAAAACATCTCCGGAATAAGAGAAAAAACAATTGATTTTTGAAAATGCATTGACCTGTCCATCTCCTGCACTGTATCTGTGAAGAATTACAGGAACATCAATTTTTTTTTCTTTTAAAATCGATAGAAGCTGATCGTAATAACCAAAGCAGTGTACAATAACAGGAAGACTATGTTTTTGTGCAATTTCCAACTGTTTCAAAAATACATTTCTTTGTTTTGAAAAAGCTGCCCTCTTTTTGTATTTATCAAACCCTATTTCCCCTATAGCAACTACTCTCTTATTTTTAACAAGCTTGTCAAGAATCGATAATTCTTCGGAATAATCCTTATCTTCAACTATCTGCGGATGAATTCCAAGTGAAAGATATATTTCTTTATCGTTCCTTTCAAGCTCTTTCTCCCACATATCAATAGAGGTTATACAGTCAACAATTCCTTTTATACCAAGTTCTCTGCATTTACGAACAATTGAACTTCTACGGTAATAAAGAGGTGGATGTGTTAGATGGCAGTGAATATCAACCACTAATAGACATCTTTAACGATTACCGGCTCTGTATTAATTTCAATCTTAATTCCATCGATAAAAAACAACATCCAGCCTATTACTTCCGTATTCGATGGAATAACATCGGGAAAATCAGCTTCTCCTCTCAATGAAAAATTTATTGTATTCTCCGGATTATTATATACTGGCAGGGAATCCATTGTCAGAGATGACAATTCCTCACCTTCAGTAGTTTTCACACCGCAAGCAACAAATCTAAACTCTTCGATATTTTCTAGAAGTTTTATTCCTCCGTCAAATACTGCTATAACTTTAAATTGTGAAGGAGTCATAGTAGGCATTTTATTACGCCATATTGTAAGTTCTATCGTTGTCTCAATTTTTGAATTCTCCTTGATTTCCCGAACACCGTTTTTCGGAACACATGAAAATACAAAAACAAAAAGAAGAATGCTTAATATTAACTTATTCACCCAATTCCTCCTTTCTCTTTTTTGTTTCTTCGGCAACTTTACTCATTATTTCTTTTGGAACTTCTTCATAATGAGAAAATTGTTGAGCAAAAAACCCTCTTCCCTGTGTCATAGATCTTAAACTTGTTGAATAACGGTACATTTCAGCTTCAGGAACCAGTGCTTTAATTTTCTGTGACTTTCCTGAAGGTTCCATACCAAGTACTTTCCCTCTTCTTGTACTGATATCACCCATAATATCACCAGTGTACTCACTCGTAACTGTTATCTCTACTTCTACGACCGGTTCAAGTAAAATTGGATTTGCTAAAGAAATAGCTTTCTGAAAAGCAAGGGAAGCAGCAATTTGGAAAGCATAATCCGATGAATCAACTTTATGATAACTTCCATCATATAATGTTGCTTTGAAATCAACCGTAAGCGAATGAGATAGGACTCCTTTCCTCCTTATTTCTATTAAACCTTTCTTAATTGCTGGAACATAGTTTCGAGGAACAGCCCCTCCGTCTATTGCATTTATAAATTCAAAGTCCTTACCTCTTTCTATCGGTTCAAAACGAATCCAGACTTCTGCAAACTGACCTCGCCCTCCGGATTGCTTTTTATGTTTACCCTGCGCTTCGGCTTTCTTTTTAATGGTTTCCCTGTATTTAATTATAGGTTTTTCAAATCTCAAATTACTACTACTTCGCCTCATCCTGGAAAGTATTATTTCAAGATGTGTCTCACCAATACCTTCTACAAGTGTTTGTCTTGTCTCGGAATCATAATAATAATTGAATGTTGGGTCTTCCTCTTTTATTTTTGAAAGACCTGAGATCATTTTATCCTCATCTGACTTTGATTCCGGTACAACTGCAAGTGATACAGCAGGTTTTGGAAATTCTATCTTCGGAAATTCAACAGACAGGGTTTTATCAGAAAGACTGTCATTTGACTTTGTATCTTTCAATTTCACTAAAACAGCAATATCACCCTTTACAAGTTCCTGAATTTCTTTTCTCTCCCTGCCGTTGAGTGTAAATATCTGTCCGGTTTTTTCTAGTTTACCGGTTCTGTTGTTCAGCATTTCAGAACCTGTTTTAAGATTTCCTGAAAAAGATCTGATATAACATAGTTCTCCTACATGAAGTTCATATGAAAGTTTGAAAACTAGGGCAGCAAAAGGTGAGTCCTTTTCAATTTTTATCTCTTCTCCACTTGTTTTTTTCACATCCATCGGTAATTTCTCATTGGGATCAGGCATAGTCCCGACTATTGTGTCCATAAGTATGTCCACACCTACATTGTGGGAAGCATCGCCACAGAGAACGGGAACAAAAAGATTCTTTTTCAATGCTTCGACAAGTCCATTCGATATTTCTTTTTCAGTCAATTCTTCTTCTTCAAGATATTTTTCCATCAAAGTTTCATCAGCTT
>CBDUTX010000086.1:0-8048 GCA_965370235.1 uncultured Desulfuromonadaceae bacterium
ACAATAAAAGAGATCTTCCAAACATTGCTCCATTGGAAGAATTGGAAAGACTGATAAACCCATTAATGGTTCCTTCATTCGAAGCCGTCAGCAGTGAAGGAATATCAGTTTTTGCAACACTTAAGGAGATCTCCAGACTTGTACTTAAAAAACTTTCCCAATAGTAAAATACTTCATTGTATAATATTTTTAACAAGGAGATCTCAATAATTTGAATTCCGGGGAAAATCATGCCTGAAACAGATATTGGAAAATCATTTTTTCATGCTCTCAATGGAATAAAAACAACACTTAAAACTCAGCAACACCTGCACTTACATATATTCACCTTTTTTCTACTTTTATATGTAATCATTTTCGGAGAAGTAAAATTGGAAGATGCTCTGATACTGGCAGGAATATCGTTCATGGTTATAATTACTGAAATGATAAACACATCAATAGAAATTCTCTGTGATTTTATATCTGAAAAACACAGTGAATATATAAAAATAGTCAAAGATATTTCAGCCGGTGCTGTACTTTTAGCTACAATTGCTGCACTGACAATTGGTTATATCGTCCTTGATAAACCTCTGATACTTTCTATCAACAGATTTAAATTCTTTATTGCTCAAATCCCCTTATACATTTTTTATTTTATAATAATAGCTTTTGGAATTTTTTATTTACTCTACAACTATAAAATTTATAAAAAAATATATATTGCTTTTTCATCACTTTCCTTTTCCATATCACTCCTTGTCACCTGGCTTGTTTTAGAGAGTTTTACGGTTATAACAATCTTTTTCATAGTAATCGGCGGTATAATTCTAATAGAAGCTATTCTCAGAAAAAATAAAATTGATGAAGTTTATCTCAGTGGAATCTGGGGTATAATTTGTGGTGTAACCCTATATGTAACATTTTCAAATCATAATTTTTATCTCAATAATGACTATCTGATCTCATTTATGACAGGTCTATCCCCAATTTACGGATCTTCTTTCACTGCAGTCCATAAAATGTCATTGAACTTCATTTTATTTTCACTGATTGGAGAAATCCTGATTTTAACTTTTCTGTTATCATGGGGAAGTCGGTTTAAACATTCATTTCTGATAACTCCTTGTACTAAATGGATAAACAGAAAAGATTTTAAATATTTTATACTTGTACTTACAGCTTCTGCATTACCTCTTCCAATACCTGGAGTGGTTTTGGGAGCTCTCACCTCAATCGCTTTTGAAGTCAACAGAAAACTATCATGGCTTGCATCAGTTATAGGAATAATCATAAAATGTATTTTATGTTATTATTCAATCCCCCTTTATAAAAGATTAGGAGGTTGAAATGAGAATAGTTGTCACCGGTGGAGCAGGATTTTTAGGCTCTCATCTAATAGAATCCCTGCTTGAAAAGGGAGATGAAGTGATATGTATAGATAACTTCATAACAGGAAAAAAGGAAAATATCCAACCTTTCATGGATAAAAATTTTCAAATAATTGAGAGCGATGTATCTAATGGAATAAATATTGATGGTCCTGTTGACTTTATATATCATTTTGCATCCCCTGCAAGTCCAGCGGATTATTTGAAATATCCGATTCAAACTTTAAAAGTCGGTTCACTTGGAACTCATAATGCCCTTGGTCTTGCTAAAGAAAAGAAAGCAAAATTCATGATAGCTTCAACATCTGAAGTTTATGGAGATCCATTGATAAATCCTCAACCCGAAGGATATTGGGGAAATGTTAATCCCATAGGTCCACGAGGAGTATATGATGAAGCAAAGAGATTTGCAGAAGCATTGACAATGGCATATCATAGAATTCATAATATTAAAATTTACATTCTACGTATTTTCAACACTTATGGTCCGAGGATGAGACTTAATGATGGTAGAGCTATACCTAATTTTTTTCAGAAATCCCTTTCAGGTGGTGACATCACTATATTTGGAAACGGACATCAAACCAGAAGCTTCTGTTATGTAAAAGATCTGATCGAAGGTATTCTTTATCTATCTGAATCCAATTATCATCTTCCGGTCAATCTTGGAAATCCTTCTGAGATGACAATTATCGAACTTGCAGAAACTATCATCGAATTGACAGGATCTCAATCTAAAATAGTTTTTATCAAAGCACTTGAAGATGATCCAAAAGTACGAAGACCTGATATTACTAAAGCGAGAGAACTTCTCAATTGGAATCCTCGTACAGGTTTAAGAGAAGGTCTTATCAAAACACGTGACGATTTTGCAAGGAGAATTGAAAATTGAAAGGAATTATATTAGCCGGTGGTCTTGGAAAAAGACTCTATCCTTTGACTCGAATAACAAACAAACACCTTTTACCGATATATAATAAACCAATGATATTTTACCCGGTTGAAAAACTTGTTAAAGCAGGTATCAAGGAAATAATAATTGTAGTCGGAGATAAATCCGCAGGAGATATTATAAAACTTCTTGGAAATGGAAAAGAATTCGGTCTCGATCATATATATTATATCTACCAGGAAGGGGAAGGAGGTATTGCTCAGGCTCTGGGATTATGTGAATACCTTGTTAAGAATGAGAAAATAGTTGTAGTTCTCGGTGATAATATTTTTAAAGATGATATCAAAGACGAAATTGATCAATTTACAAAACAGGAAAAAGGTGCAAGAATTCTACTTAAAGAAGTTGAAGATCCTGAAAGATTTGGTGTCGCTTACATCAGGGACAGTAAAATTGAAAAAATAGTTGAAAAACCAAAAAATCCCGAATCAAATCTTGCTGTTACAGGAATATATATGTATCACAGTGATGTTTTTGATATCATTATGAATTTAAAACCATCAGCAAGAGGGGAACTTGAAATAACAGATGTCAACAATGAATATATAAAAAGAGGATCTTTAACGTTCGGTTTACTTAAAAACTGGTGGACTGATTCAGGTACTTTTGAATCTCTGTCAAGAGCCTGGGATTATATAAGAAAAGATATGAAAATTTAGGAGTTATTCATGAAAATTCTGATAACAGGAGGTGCTGGAAATCTTTCACGGGATATTATTCCTCTATTACAGAAACATGATGTTTATGCACCAGATATAGAAGATCTTGATATAACTGATGCACTCAGTATCAAAACACTTCTCAATAAATTCTCTCCTGAAGTCATTATACATACAGCAGCTGCAACAGATGTGGATAAATGTGAGGACGAACCTCATCAAGCATACCTCGTTAATTCTTACGGAACTGAAAACATCGTCAGATCAATCAGAAACCAGAGATTGTTCTTTTTAAGTACTGATTATGTTTTCAACGGTAAGATCAACAGACCTTATAGTGAATTCGATCCACCGGACCCTTTGTCAATATACGGAAAATCAAAACTTTACGCAGAAAGAATTATTGAAAACAATTTATCAAATTACATAATAATAAGAACTTCATGGATGATAAATGGTAAAAATGATTTCATCACAAAAATCTGTAATGCATTTAAAACAAACGGTTCACTAAAAGTTATCGATGATCAAAGAGGTTCACCGACCATGACCTGGGATATATCACAGGCAATTGTCAAATTAATTGATACTGACTACTCGGGTATACTGAATATATCAAACTCCAAAGACGCAACATGGTTTGAAATTGCTTGTTTTGTATTTCAATTAAAGAAATGGGATACATCTTTGATAAGTAGAACTACGAAAAAGGAATATAATTTAATTGCTAAAAGACCTAATTACAGTGTTCTTTCTGGTAAACTATTCAAACACATAATGAAATATTCACTTCCTGACTGGAATATTTCACTCAAAAAACACAAGGAGTTATCAATTGATTGAAGGAGTACAGATTAAGAAATTAAAAACAATTCCTGATGAAAGAGGTCGTCTTGTAGAAATATTGAGAAACGATGATGATATATATAAAAACTTTGGTCAGGTCTATATCACTACAAATTATCCCGGAGTTGTAAAAGCATGGCACATACACCACCATCAGGAAGATAATGTCTGTTGCATATCGGGTATGATAAAGCTTGTTCTGTTCGATGGAAGGGAAAAAAGTACTTCATTTGGAAAACTTATGGAATTATTTATTGGCAATCACAACATGCTTTTAATTCAAATACCAAAGAATATCTATCATGGATGGAAATGTATTTCTCAAACTGAATCAATTGTAATCAATATCCCCGATCGTCCCTATAATTACGCTAATCCTGATGAAGTAAGATTACCTTTTGATACAGATAAAATTCCTTATGATTGGGAAATCCAAATGAAATGAGTTTTACAACTCTGTTTTTCTTCTATTTTTCTTTTATCACCTTACATGGCAATTTGATTATAAAAACAGTTCCGGTATCTGAATCACTTTCAGCTTTTATATTTCCACGATGTTTAGTAATTATCTTTTTAACAACTGCGAGACCCAAACCTGTTCCTTTTTTTTCACCTGATTTATAAGTGAAAAATGGATTAAAAATATATGGAAGATTTTCCTGTGAAATTCCAATACCATTGTCAGAAATTTTCATAATAAATTCATTATTTTCCTCACTATAATTTCCATCAACCTGTATATATCCTCCATGTGTAAGAGCATCAATTGAGTTCATAAAAAGATTAACAAGAACCTGCTGCATTTGTCCTTTGTCAATATAAATCAATGGAATATCCGAAGGAAGATTATTATTAAATTCAATCAGATTCTTTTTAAATAAGAAACTTAAGAGTTTTTCAGTATCCTCTACAATTTTAAATAACGAGATTTTTTTAAGCGATAACATTTCACCTTTTGACATGTGTTTTAAACTCTTTATTATGTCATGAATTTTCTTGATTCCTAATTCTATACTTGAATGAGCAGTCTGATGTTTCTCACTTACTGGTTCTGAATCAATAGTTCTCATATAATCAAATGCCATCTGCATTGCAGCAAGAGGATTAGATATTTCATGGATAAAAGTAGATGCAATTTCACCGAGAACCGATAACCTGTCTGCATCCATTAAATGCTTTTGTTGAGATTGAATTGTCTCTAAAGAAGATTCAAGAGATTCTAAAAGCCATAAATTCTCAATTGACAAAGCTGCTCTGTCTGAGAGTATGGTGAGAATTTTCAGATCCTGCTCATTTAATGAAATATTTTCTTCAGGGACAAGGATTATTACACCATTTGTGTAGTCCCTGCTTTTAAGAGCAATACCAATGTATCTGATTTTTTCAATAATTTTTTCATCATAATCCTGATTATCATCTATCATTCTTTGAGCAAAATTATTAATCTGTTCTGAAATTTCTTCCTGTTGTCCTTTTTTATTTCTTCCAATAATTTTATTAATTTTATTCTCTTTTGGAGTTGTTTTTAAAAACATATAAATACCTGTGATCGGTAATATTGTAATAAAAGCATTTTCAATTATATGAAGGATTTCATTAATATCCTTACTGGAGAAGATTTTCTCAGAAAATTTATAAAATGAAATTAACTTCTTCAGGTAAATATTTTCTTTTTTTACTCTCTCTGATTCAATTAATTTTGTCAATGTTGATAAAAGGTTCTCTGGATCGAAAGGTTTCAGTATGTAGTCAGAAGCGCCTTTCTTCATCGCATCTACAGCAGATGTAATTGATCCATGACCTGTCATTATTACAGAGATGATTTTCGGTTGAATATATAATGCTCGCTCAATCAAATCTATACCATTCATTTTTGGCATCTTCAAATCTACAAGAAGAATATCAATACTCATTTCCTTAAGAAGCTTTAAAGCTTCATCAGGATCTGTTGCGGGAACAGGTTGAAAGTTTGAGTTTGACAAAATCTTAACCAAAAACCGGATTATTGATTCTTCATTATCAACAATTAAAATTTTTGGTTTTAATATATCATCCATATAATTTTCCTAATATATTCAATGTTTCATATAATATAATTATAAATTAATGATATAGTTTTGTACACAGTTATTGTATGTCAATAAATATTCCCTGATACATCAATTTTTAAAAATTGATAATTTCCTTATATTAAATGATACTACATTAATTTTAACCGGATAATTATGCTATAAGCTCAAAAAACAATTTTCCCTATACTGCTTATCATTATATAATGATTCATATCTCTTAATTAAGAAATTATGGAACAATCATATATAGTAACAGGGGACATTATTGTACAAAATGCTGAAACCACTCCCCTGTTGAACGGTTATATCGCTGTCTGCAACGGAAAGATAGAAGATATCGGGAACGGAGAGATACCAGAGGAATACAGACATTATGAAATCTTAAAATTTGAAAATTCTCTTATTTCTCCTTCCTTTGTAAATTCACATTCACACATAGCAATGACTATTCTACGAGGTATAGCAGAGGACATGCCTGTTGATACATGGTTGAACAAACACATATTTCCAAGAGAAAGTAAATTAACCGAAGAAATGATCTACTGGGGATCATTACTCGGATGCTGGGAAATGATAAGATCAGGCATATCAATAGTTGCTGATATGTATCTCTTTGAGGACAAAGTCATAGAAGCAGTAAAAAGTTGCGGAATGAAAGCTCTTGCAGGTGAGGGAATATTCGATTTTCCTTCTCCCAATTACGGGGAACTTGAAAATGGATTTAAGCTAACTGAAGAATTTCTCATTAAATATCAGCATGACGACAATATCAAAATTTCTGTAAATCCTCATACTTTATACACCTGTTCACTCGATACTGTAAAAAAAGCAAATGAACTGGCTTTAAAATACAATGCAATAATGTCAATTCACCTGTCAGAATCCGAACAAGAAAATAAAATTATCAAAAATAAATACAACAGAACACCTGTAGATCTACTTAATTCAGAAGGTGTTCTAAATAAAAAAACACTTGCTGCACACTGTGTATGGATCAGTGATAACGAAATTGATATGCTCAGTGAAAATAATGTTAAAATATCACACTGCCCTGTCAGTAACTTAAAACTTGGATCAGGGATTGCTCCGCTTATTAAATTACTTGAAAATGATATAATGGTTTCCATTGGGACAGATGGTCCTGCAAGCAACAATAAATTGGATATTCTTCAGGACATGAAATTTGCATCAATTCTTGAAAAAGGTATCAGGAAAAATCCTGAAAAACCCACTTCAAAAAACATTTTTAAAATGGCTACATTAAATGGAGCTCTATCACTTGGTTTTTCAAGTTCAGGAGAATTAATAAAAGGTAAATCTGCCGATTTCGTGATCTTTGATATTTCACAGCCAAATGCAATACCTTTGTATGATCCTTTAAATTATATCATATATTCTTCCTGTTCAAAGGATATTACATGCACTGTTGTTAATGGTGTTTTTCTGATGAAAGACAGAAAAATATTATCAATTGACACAGATTCAGTTACAAAAGAGATAAAAAATATTTCAAAATTAATTAAATGAGAAAATCTTATTTACTTGATTTATTATAATATTTTAATAAACTAATACAACAGCCGGGGTGGCGGAATTGGCAGACGCGCTGGATTCAGGTTCCAGTAGATGCAAATCTGTGCGGGTTCAAGTCCCGCCTCCGGCATAAAAAAAATGAAAAATAAACCTATATTTTTAATCTTTTTGATCCTTATTTCATCAATAATATTAATTTATTCCAAGACCAGACTTATCAACACAAAACCTTCATTTCCAGCTGAACAATTAGCATATTACTCATCCGGTAAATTTATCAGGATCATCGGTCCGACTTTCACTTCTGCTGTTGCTGATATTGCATGGATGCAAATAATTCAATATTATGGAGAAGAAAATCAAAGCAATAGAGATTTCCATCATCTAAAAAATATTCTTTTCACCCTCGTCGATATTGATCCAAACTTTACAACTCCTTATACAGTAGGTGCATTTCTTTTAATCGATAATTTAAATGATTATGAAGGTGCCCTTAAACTTCTCGACTTAGGAATTTCACAAAATTCTGACAAATGGGAATTTATCTTCACTAAAGGGTTTATATTATGGCTTATAGGTAATCATTATGATAGTACTGAAAAAAAGGAAATGT
>CBDUTX010000087.1:0-7991 GCA_965370235.1 uncultured Desulfuromonadaceae bacterium
AGTTTGTTGACAAGAAGTATTTTATCTGAAGAAATCCCATTATCGTGTGCTAGAATTGCGGCAGATATTCCAGCAAGTCCTCCGCCGATTATCAGAAGATCGATTTCAATATCAGGTTTTGATAAATTTATCTGATCGACCTTGATAAGGGGATAAGATTCAAGTAATTTTGCAACTTCCTTAGGAGCAAGATCACCTTTGTTAACTCCAACTTTTATTTTTCTTTTTCCTCCCGAAGCATAATCAGGATGACAAAGATTAAGTACTTCATTCCTTTCTTCTAATGACATTGGTTTGGGAAGCTTTCCAATTCTGCTTTTTCGTGTCTTCTCGACAAGTTTTATAGAGTCACGCATATATGGGGGATAACCGCCAATTAATTTGTATTTTGCCATGTTAAAAGCTCCTTTATCAATAAACTTCTTTTGTTTTCTGCTGTTCCTTATATTTTTCCTTCATTTGCTCCGGATCCAAAATGAGTAATTTTTCAAATTCCTCATCAAATTTTTTATCATCAATTTCTTTAAATCTTATCTCAACATTTTTTTCTTTTTCAATGCCGTATCTTGCATACATTCTTCTACCGAGCTGAGCGACATTGTAGTGTACAATTTCAGCAGGACAGCGAATTGCACATAATCCACACTGAATGCAGTCAAATGAAAGTTCGGTAAGTCTTTTGAAATCACCTCTCAAGGCAGCTTGAATATAATCCATTACTTGAAGATCCTGGGGGCATGCTTTTGTGCAGGAATTACATGAAACGCAGCGTGCAATTTCAGGATAGTATTTGACAAATACATGTGAATCATATCGTTCTTTTTCAATATCATAAGGAGCTTTCTCAGCAGGAGAAAATGGAATTTGAACAAGGTACATTCCATCTTCAACTCTTGTTTGACATGCCATAGCAGTTTTCAGTTTGTAATCATTTTTAGTCCGGTAAATCGTAGAACATGCTCCGCAGAATCCAGCCCTGCAACCGCATGATCTTGTAAATCTGAAACCGGCATACTCCATTGCCTGCATTATTGTCAGGTCAGCAGGAACAATGTACTCATCACCCATAATATATATTTTCAACCAATGTTCAATTGTATTATCATCAACTCCGGTTGTTACAGATTTATTTGATTCGGCAATTTTTTTCATAATATTCATATCTTTATCTGTTTTCATAAAAAAACCTCCTTTCACAGGATTGATTTTATATCATTTTGTGTATTTATTTTAATGTTTGAAAATTTTGAGATATTTTCAAGTTTTTCAATAACATCAAACAGAATTTTATCTTTTTTGTTTTCAATTTCAAAAGAGAAATTTTCATCAAATGTTAAATTATCATTTACTTCTATTGTAATAAAATAAATTTTTTCGGGAATATCCATTTTAAACAATCTTGATTTTTCAATTGCAGAGATCAAATCCACAGAGTGAATGCTGAAAGGATTTGTTTTTTTAAAATTTTCTTCTCTCATCAATTTTACAGTTCCCACATTATCATTTTCCGTTACAATCGAGTCGATAAAAATTGCAATATTTTTATTGAGAATAAAATCGACAAGGTAAAAACCCGAATAAGAAGTTAAGATAATTTCAAAATTTTTAATTATTTTTCCAAGTTCTTTTGCAATATATAAACCTATTCTATCATCTTTTAAAATGGAATTACCGAGTCCTATTATGATATTCTTTTTTTTTTTCATTTTAAAGTGCTTTGCTCTCCAAGTGTCCCAATTTTCTAATATGTTCCGTGAATTCAGTTATAGTAGATGTAAATTTATGACCTTCTGAAGCAGAAATCCATTCCAACCTAAGTCTTTCAGGATTAATGTTCAGGTCTTTCATCATTGTCTTTAAAAGAGTTATTCGTTTGAGTGTCTGGTAATTTCCGGAGACATAATGGCAATCACCCGGATGGCATCCCCCGATTAAAACACCGTCTGCACCATTCTGAAATGCAGCAAGAATGTGTTCCGGATCAACTCTGCTTGAACACATAACTCTAATGCCAACAACATTAGCGGGATATTTCATTCTTGATGTCCCGGCAAGATCTGCTCCTGCGGAAGTGCACCATTTACAGAAAAATGCAACAATTTTAGGTTCATACATATTCCCAGCCCCTTGTTTTTCAATATTCATATTAAGATAGAATTGCTTTAACCATGTTTTTCAACTGTGAATCAGTAAAGTTCCTCTGTTGAGCCGCACCGGATGGACATGCAGCTGAACATGCACCGCAGGCTTCACAGAGAACTTCATTCACTTCAACGATACCTTTTTCTCTGTTTAGCTTTCTTGCATCATACGGACATACTCCGACACATATACCACATCCCGAACAGATGTCTTCATCAACTCCTGCAACAATAGGATCATGATATAACTGATCTGATGAGAACATAGCACAGACCATTGATGAAGCAGCGGATGCCTGTGCTATTGTATCGGGAATATCCTTTGGTGATTGAGCACATCCTGCGAGGTAAATACCGGCAGTTAGTGATTCTACCGGTCTTAACTTTGGATGAGCTTCTGTTAGAAATCCATTTTTATTTATACCAATTTTAAATAATTTTGATATCTGCTCAATATTATCAGCAGGTCTGATAGCTGTTGCCGTAACAACAAGATCTGCTTTGATCTCAATATTCCTCCTGGAAAGTGTATCTGTACCACAGACAACTACTTTACCATCTTCTTCGTAAAGCCTGGAAACTTTACCTCTGAGATATATGACTTCTTCTTCTTCGATAACTCTCTGAACGAATTCTTCATAGTCCTTACCACCAGATCTTATATCGATATAGAAGACATAAGCTTGCCCATCAGGTACTCTGTGTTTGTAAAGCATTGCATGTTTTGCTGTGTACATACAGCATATTCTTGAGCAATAAGGCATGTGATTTTCGGGATCTCTTGAGCCGGCACATTGTATGAAAACAACATCCTTTGGAATTTTTCCGTCAGAAGGTCTTTTGACTACTCCTCCTGTTGGTCCGGAGGAAGAGAGAAGTCTCTCAAAAGCCAGACCGTCTATTACATCTTCAATTTCACCGGAACCGTATTCGCTCATATTAGTCAGTGAGTAAAGGTTATATCCTGTTGCAATTACAACAGCTCCAACTTCTTCTTCTACGATCACATCTTTTTGGCTGAAATCCACAGAATCGAGACTGCAAAATACCTGACAGACCATACACTCGATACAACTATCCATATCAATTACTACTTTATTTGGAACCGCCTGAGGGAAAGGTCTGAATATTGCTTTTCTATCACCTAATTCTTTTTCAAATTCCGAAGGACAGTGTATTGGACATTGTTCAATACAATCTCCGCATCCGTTACAGGTTGTCCAGTCTACAAATTTTGCTTTTTGTTTGATCTTTACTTTGAAATTTCCGACAAAACCTGAAACCCCCACGATCTCTGAATAAGTCATCAATTCAATATTCTCATGCTGAGAAACTTCAACCATTTTAGGAGTTAGGATGCATTGTGAACAATCAAGGGTTGGAAATGTTTCAGAGAGCATTGCCATTTTTCCTCCAATAGAAGAATCCTTTTCCACAAGAATTACCTTATATCCATTGTTGGCAATACTCAAAGCAGCAGTGATGCCTGCAATACCTCCTCCGATTACAATAGCTTTTTTATTTACAGGAAGGGAAATCGGCATAAGTGGTTCATCGAGAATAGCTTTTTCAATAATTGATTTTATTATTTTAATTGCTTTTTTGGTTGCAATATCCTTGTCATCATGTACCCAGCTGCACTGCTCTCTAATATTTGCAATTTCACAGTTATAAGGATTCATCTCAACTTTTTTTACTGCTGTTCTGAAAGTATTCTCATGAAGAGTTGGAGAACAGGCTGAAATGACAACTGAATCAAGATTTTCCTCGAGTATCTTCTGGTTTAATAAATCCTGACCCGGAGCTGAACACATATATTTGTAATCTGCTACAAGAGCAACATTTCTGTAATCTTTAAGAGCTTCCTTAACTTGTTCTATATCTACTGTTGAAGCTATGTTTATGCCGCAATGGCAGAGAAAAACGCCTATCCTTTTCATAGTAATCCCTTTCTCTTTAGAACTGGTACCGGATCTATTGCATGAAGTGAAAAATCATTGATACCGGGATCAACTCCGAGAATCAATGATAGCAATTGTGAAAAGTACAAAACAGGTAAAGTTTGGAAACTTTCATCCTGTTTTAAAATATCTTTCTGAACTGCATCGAGGTTGTAGTCACAGAGAGGGCAGCTTAGAATGAGAAGTTCTGCTCCGTGTTTTACTGCAGAACTTATTATCTTTTTTGTCTGAGCAATAACTATTTCCCTTCTATTGACAATCTGATATGAACAACAGCATTCGGTTCTAAAAGGATAATTAATTATCTGACAACCTGTATCAACAAAGATATCTTCTATCAGTGTAGGATTTTCAGAAGAATCAATAGCAATGTCTTTTGGTCTTAAAAGCATACATCCGTAATAGGATGCAATTTTAAGTCCATCAGGATCTTTTTTCTTCATCTTTAGAATATTTTCATATCCAATCTCTTTCAAGAGAGTAAGCATATGAACAATCTCAATTTCATCACCATAGTATTCGGTTTCTTCTTCATCCATGAAGTCATTAATAGTTTTCCTTTTTTCTTCATCATCGATAATAAATTGAGAGGATCTTTTAAGAGTATTGAAACACATATCACAAAGAGTTAGCAGTCTTTTGTTCCCGGATTCTTTAGCTCTGATAAGAGTTCTTATAGGAGCGATCTGATACATAAGATTATCGGTGGTCAGAGAATAAGTTGCTCCACAGCAAACCCAGTCCTTTAATTCCACAGGATTGATATCGAACAACGAAAGAATAGCCAAACTTGTCTGCTCATAATTTTTTGCCGATGTTTTTAATGTACATCCTGGATAATAAGATATATCCATATGATATCCTCCAAAAATTGAAAAAAGAGTATTATTTTATTCAATGTCATTCCTAAAGTGTGAATTTTCTGAAATTTCCTACAAGAGCAATTTGTGGAAGTTTTTCTCTTAATTCATTTTCAATTTTGTTTAACTCAACATAATTTTCCTTATTTCTCAATACTAACTGCCTCAATCCTTCCATGATTTTTGAAAGATCCACACCTTTTGGGCATCTAACTCTGCATGTTACACAAGAAGCACATATCCAGATTGTATTGGCTTTAAGTATTTCATCTATCTGTCCAAGCTGGAGAAGTCTGATTATTTCGTGAGGTGCAATATCCATAAAATCTGCAGCAGGACATCCGGCTGAACAATTACCGCATTGATAACAGGCGAAAATGTTTTCACCTGAAATTTCTTTGAAATACTCAAAATCTTCACTTTTGAAGATCAGAGATGTCAATTTGGTTTCCATTTTCAATCCCTTCTTAAAACTTCTATTTCATTTTTATCTTTATCATATATTGAAACAATTAAGGGCATCTGACCCGGTAGAGAATGAGAAGCACATGCAAAACACGGATCATATGCTCTAAATGCCATTTCAATCATGTTTAATATTCCATCTGAAATATTGCCTTTTTTTATCAATTTTTTTGCAGCTTTTTCAATTGACATACAAATGGCAGGATGATTGTTCACTGTTGCGACTATTAAGTTTACTTTTTCCACTCTTCCCTGTGGGTCTGTTTTATAATGATGGATAAGAGTTCCTCTTGGTGCTTCGACTACACCCACGCCTTCTGAAGGAGTTTCTGTAGGGATTGTCCGTATATTTGGATCTGTAATAGTTTTATCTTCAGCAAGTTCCTTTATCCTTTCAGCTGTATAGAGAACTTCTATCAATCTAGCCCAGTGGTATGCAAGTGTATTATGCAATGGTTTTGCTTTCATAATTGAATACATTTTATCAAATTCAATTTGAGCGAGAGGAGTTGCCATCCCATCCGAGGCATTTAGTCTTGCCAGAGGAGCAACTCTAAAAATACCGCTTTTATGACCATCTGTAAAACCATTCCAGCCGACTGCTTTTAAATACGGGAATTTTGGATAAGTCCATGCTTCCACATGCTCTTCAATGTGATCAAGGTAATCTCTTGGTTTGAATTTTATAAGTTCCAATCCGTCAGGAGTAACTACTCTGACATCTCCGTCGTAGAAATTGACCTTATTGTTTTTGTCAACAAGACCCATGTAATATGTTTCCAACCTATAGATATCACCGGCAATCAGATCGAGATATTCTTTATTTTCAAGGACTATATCATTGAAAGCCTTAAGGGCGAATTTTCCAAATTCAATTCCTTCTTCGGCAGTTTTGATGTAGAGAAGTCTGTCTTCTTCTGTCACTCCTTTTGAAACACCTCCCGGGAGATTACAGACCGGATGAATTACTCTTCCACCCTGCTTTGTAATGATATTTCTCATCTTTTTCCTTATATCAATAACTTTCTTTCCTGCTTCAAGTCCCAATTTTGAAATAACACCGAGGATATTTCTCTGAGCTTTTGGAGCATCGGGTGAAACTATGAAATCAGGACCACCGAGAAAGAAAAAGTGAAGAATATGATCTTCAAATATAAAAGCTGAATTGACTAGTTCCCTTATCATTTTAGCAGCAGGAGGTATCTCTACATTGTAGAGGTCATCCAATGCTTTAGCAGAAGCCATGTGGTGGGCGGTTGGGCAGACACCACAGATTTTCGGTGTTATCCTTGGCAGTTCTTCAGCAAGTCTTCCTTCGCAGAATTTTTCAAATCCCCTTAATTCAGGAATCTGAAAATAAGCTTGATCAACATCCCCTTCATCATTGAGGAAGATGTCAATTTTCCCATGTCCTTCAAGACGGGTAATTGGATCTATGACAATTCTTTTAGACATTATTCATCCTCACTTATTTTATCATTAAATTTCCTCTTCACTGATGAGGACAGACTGTACATGTAGAATAAACCGACAGGATCAATGACTGAGTCAGTTATTCTTTTGATCTCATCTTCATCTTCACTGTCGATAATTGAGGTCAATGCCGAGAGAAATTTAGATCCCTGATCTTCAACTGTTCTTGTAGGTCCAAAACATCCTCGGCAGGGCATGTTTGCATTTATACATCTTTCACCGCAACCCGATCTTGTAGCAGGACCCATACATATTATTCCTTCAGCAAGAAAACATTTGTCATCGGGGATTTTAGTAAAGGAGATCCTCCTGATCTCTTTGATGAGAATTTTATCAGGTTTGGAATCCTTTCTTGGGCATGTATCACATAGTGATTTTTCAGGAGCGAGCACTTCTCCGCGTTGAGGTAATTCGTTTTTAAGAACTGCATTAATTGCATTTAGAATAATGTCAGGAGGAGGTGCACAACCGGGAACATAGTAGTCAACAGGAACAACTTGATCTAATGTTCTAACAGTGTCATAAAATTCAGGCAATGTTAAAGTTCCCTGTTCGACTTTAATTTTGGTTTGAGGGATTATTTTATCCGGATTTATAACACCTGGCATTTCGATATAGAGTCTTTTAAAAATATCTTCTCTTGTATACAGATTCGCAAGAGCGGGAATTCCTCCTAAATAAGCACAGGAACCGAAAGCTATGACAAGTTGTGATTTTCTCCTTAGAAGTTTGACCATTTCTTCCTGTTCTTCTGTTCTGATAGAGCCATTGATAAACGAAACTGTAATTTCTCTATCTTTAAAAGCTTCAACATCTTCTTTTTTAAAATCCATAGCCACTGGCCAAAAAACAATATCTACTGCTTCTGTGACAGTCAAAAGATCTTCAGCAAGATCAATTACTGCTTCTTCACAACCTCCACATGAAGCACACCAGTAAAATGCTACTTTTGGTTTATTATTTGATGTGTTCATTTCCATTTCCACTTTTTATGTTATTGACCATTTTGCACAGCCTTCTTTATAAAGATCATTACCTGAGTAGTCATTGATAACTATCAATGGCATATTGACAACTTCAAGCTTCCGAAC
>CBDUTX010000088.1:0-7906 GCA_965370235.1 uncultured Desulfuromonadaceae bacterium
TAAAATTACTGTACAGAAGCTTAATCTTCCTCCTCGAAAGGTTAAAGAGGATGAACTTGAAATTGAGAAAAGAGAAGACTTACCTATTCAAATTCAAGATCTTGCAGATGAAATTGAGGAAGAAGAAACTCTTGATTCAATAGAAAAAAAATCAGCTCCGATTGAAGAAGGACTGGAAGAATTTGAAAAAAAGGAAATTTCGGAAAAAGGTGAAGAAAAGCAGATAGACGCTAATAAAATTATTGAAGTAAGTAAAGCAGAAGTTGTAAATTCAGAAACTTCCGAGCAGGTTGTACCTGATGTAATAGAAAAAGTAGATATAATTGAACATGCAGAAAAACCTTTACATATTACAGAGAAGAGAGAAGAAGACAAAGAAGAAGATAAAAAAATATCTGAAAGTATGGATTTAATAATAGATGCGTTAAAGTTGTCATCAACTGGAAAGAAAACACAGGATATGAGCGGTATAAGGCATTTAGAGCATCTTATTGAAATTAATATTGTTGATTTTATTCAAGTTTCAACAGGAAAAGATTTAATTCAGGCAGGAGATGATACAAAGAGAAAACTGTGTGATATGATATGGATCGAGCATAAAAAAATAGATCAAAAAATGACAAATTGTTTCATTGAATTTGAAAAATCCGTTTTATTAGGTCTTGCAAAAGAAGGAGTAGAGGTTACTGCTTTTGGAGATAGAAGGAAAAGCGGAGTTATCAGAGTGGAAATTAATAAATTAATAAATAAAATATTAAGAAGTTAAGATGGATGAATTAGAACAAATATTGGATCTTTCCGGTGTTTCGGAAGCATATTATTCTGACAGTGATAAAAATATTGAATTTTCAACTCTTCATGAAAAGAAAAAGACCATATTTGAAACATTGATTGAAGATGTGATAAGAGAAATTGAAGAACTTCAGAATGAAGAAGTAAGATTTATTTCCATCAGTTTTAAAAAGGATATTTTTATCATTTCAAGAAGAGCAGGTAAAATTGCTGCTGCAGTTGGTGATGATACAATAAATCTTGGTTTACTAAAAGTAACATTGAACAGACTTGTAAAATAAAAGACCTTTAAAACAAATACACATCCCCACCAAATAAAATAATTTTTATCCACGAATTGCACGAACCCACCACCCAACATAGAAAAACAAACACGAATGATAAAATCTTTTGCTTCGCAAAAAACTTTATCAGTTTTTGATTAACACAGTTAAGACAATAAACAATTAGCAATGATCAATTATCAATGCCCAACCCAATCAATAATATTTAACCACAGAGGAATGCAGAGACCACAGAGACCAAATACAATGAACAATTATCAATAAACAATAATCAATTCCCAACCACACCAAGAAAAATAAAATTCAGATAATAAATACGTAGGGGAGGGGCTTGTCTCCTCCCGAGAATTGTCAAAAATTGGTGAAATCATAGAAAAAAATAGCAAGATATTAACAACAAAAAAAAAGCGGGAGTTTAACTCCCGCTTTAAATTTGCAAATATAGGTCCGATAAATTAAAATGTATAAGTTGCGGAAACCTGAATGTTCATAGGATTGGTTCCGTTATCTGCTCCTGAAAGAAGATATGGACCATTGTAGAGAAGGTCTTCACTAACTTCTGTATCTAATGTGAAGTTTGGTCCGAAATGAATTCCAAGACCAATCTGCATATTCATGTTGCGATAGAAGTCATATGTATTGTCTGTATCAACTGAGACACCAGTTACTTCAAATTCATCTTTATCTGAAATTTTTGAAAGCTGATAGGTCATTCCTGCTCTTGCTGTAAGCCATGAAAATACACGTGATTCCGCACCGGCTTTGAATCTCGGGAATATTATTGTAGTGATAGTACTTGTAGATGTTGTATTAGTGGTATCTTCATTTTCGCCTTCACCTTTTTCAGTCATGTAACCAAATTCTCCGGCGATACCTGCTTTCCATGTGTTACCTGACCATACAATACCAGATCCGAGTGTGAAACTGAGTTCGGTTCCTTTCATTTCAGGATCGTAAGTAATTGAACCTGTACCTGACTGTTCAAATTTAGCATTACCTGACGCATAATTGATTCCAACTATCGGGAGAATTATGCATGTGTTTGCATTTGGATGTAATTTATATCTGATTCCGACATCAACTCCAAGACCGGTAGCGTCAACTTTTTCAGTCCAACTTGTATCTGTATATTCTGCTGAACCTGTAAGATAGCCAGCACCCAATGTGAAATCAAGACCTGCTGAGTAATAACCTAATAGAATTCCAAATGACATTGATGAAAGGTCATTAGTTATAGTACCAAATTCCTGCTTGGTTCCCCACATACCGAAGTTCAAATTGATACCAATACCTGCGGTACCCATCATGGTTGAGTACATAATATCGATCATGTTATGTGGTGCCTGCAATGTGTCGAGTGCAAAATCCAGGAATTGTCCGGTAAAAGCAGCTGGATCAAAATTATACTGTCTTAAAGGAAGTAAACCCAGATCGGTCTGACGATTTACTGCAATAGCAAAATAACGCTGATTGGGTTCACCATAATGGAGATAACCCCATCTGTTGTTATCTGCATTGTTAGGTGCAACATCATTACCGAATTCAAATCCAACAGCATCTTTTCCAAGATCAGAATGATGAATAACGAGGTAACCCGGATTAGTCCAGCAACTCATCATATCACTCATGTAACCGCCCATATTAAGGACACTGATTCTTGACTGTGAGGCAAATACTGAGACCGCCATTAATGTTAAAAGCATCCCAATCATAATTTTCCTCATACTTTCCTCCTTTTGTTTAAATCTAACCTTCTCTATTATAACGTCTACAAAACATCTTCTTCTCTTATCTGGGCCTGAGTGGACTTGAACCACCGGCCTTCCGCTTATCAGGCGGACGCTCTAACCGAGCTGAGCTACAGGCCCTGTATTCTTTTTTCAAAAAACACATAAAATACAGGGGAGATAATTAAATCTCCCCCCAATATTCAGAATAGTGTGGCGCTTTATAGGATAGTGATTTACATCACCAACCTTAGTCCCTTTACTCTTGAAAGGAGGTGATCCAGCCGCACCTTCCGGTACGACTACCTTGTTACGACTTCGCCCCAGTCATTAGCCTTACCTTAGGTACTTCCCTCCCGAAGGTTGGGTCAGCAACTTTAGGTACTACCAACTTCCATGGCGTGACGGGCGGTGTGTACAAACCCCGGGAACGTATTCACCGCGCCATTCTGATGCGCGATTACTAGCGATTCCAGCTTCATGCAGTCGAGTTGCAGACTGCAATCCGAACTTAGCCCGGTTTTTTGGGATTTGCTTCACTTCGCAGTGTTGCTACCCTTTGTACCGAGCATTGTAGGACGTGTGCAGCCCTGGACATAAGGGCCATGATGACTTGACGTCATCCCCACCTTCCTCCTGCTTACGCAGGCAGTCCCGCCAGAGTGCCCAGCATCCGAAGACCTGATGGCAACTGGAGGTAGGGGTTGCGCTCGTTGCGAGACTTAACCCAACACCTCACGGCACGAGCTGACGACAGCCATGCAGCACCTGTATATGCTCCCCCGAAGGGGTCCATCACCTTTCAGATCAGTACTACATATATGTCAAGTCCAGGTAAGGTTCTTCGCGTTGCATCGAATTAAGCCACATCCTCCACCGCTTGTGCGGGGTCCCGTCAATTCCTTTGAGTTTCACCCTTGCGAGCGTACTCCCCAGGCGGAGCACTTAATGCGTTAGCTGCGACACGGATCCTTTAATGGACCCACGCCTAGTGCTCATCGTTTAGGGCTGGGACTACCAGGGTCTCTAATCCTGTTTGCTCCCCCAGCTTTCGGGCCTCAGTGTCAGGAACGTTCTAGAGAGCCGCCTTCGCCTCTGGTGTTCCTACCGATATCTGTGCATTCCACCGCTACACCGGTAGTTCCGCTCTCCTCTCCCGTCCTCTAGTTCTGCAGTATTATAGGCAGGTCACAAGTTAAGCCTGTGATTTTCACCCATAACTTACAGAACCACCTACACCCCCTTTACGCCCAGTGATTCCGGACAACGCTTGCTCCATCCGTATTACCGCGGCTGCTGGCACGGATTTAGCCGGAGCTTATTCAAAGAGTACAGTCAATAATTGCAGATATTAACCACAACTACCATCGTCCTCTATAAAAGAAGTTTACAACTCGTAAAAGCCTTAATCCTTCACGCGGCGTCGCTGCGTCAGGCTTTCGCCCATTGCGCAATTTTCTAGCCTGCTGCCTCCCGTAGGAGTCTGGCCCGTGTCTCAGTGCCAGTGTGACCGTTCATCCTCTCAGATCGGCTAACCATCGTAGCCTTGGTGAGCCTTTACCTCACCAACAAGCTAATGGTCCGCGAGCACCTCCTGTGGTGATAGCTTTCAAGAAGAGGCCATCTTTCAAAATTCATTGATGCCAACAAAATTCAATATGGGGTATTACACCAGGTTTCCCTGGATTATCCCCCTCCACAGGGTAGCTTACTCACGTGTTACTCACCCATTCGCCACTAAAATCATTCCATCCTTGCGTCAAGAATAATTCTCGTTCGACTTGCATGGCTAAGACACGCCGCCAGCGTTAGTCCTGAGCCAGGATCAAACCCTCCGAATAAGGAGAATTCTAAAATATATATGGGGACATATTCCGCACACACTATTCTGTTTTCAAAGAACAATAAATAACCAAAATAAAATATATGTAAAAAAAACATCAATGTCAAGTTATAAAATAAAAATGTTATTTAAAGATAAACATTAAAAAACAAGACATTAAAAAATTTGAAAGATATTTACATTATTTCAAATGAAAAATCAAAAGCGTAACAAGGAACACGTAAAAAGTTACAAACTGAAAGTAACAAGTAACAAGTTACAAGTTACAAGAAATTATTTACATTATTATTCTACTGATCAAATCTTAAATCGTTAATTGGTATTCGACATTCAATTTATTCTTTCTGTATTAATTGAGAAAGTACTGAGAATATAAAAATCATCTTGCAAAAATATTTTCATAAGTTTAAAATTTAAAGACGATAATATATGAAAAAAAATATAAAAATCATAATTAGCTTTATCCTTCTTTTTTTTGTATTCTGTACAAATCCATTTTCGCCAAGGATATCTTCATCATTAGGTCAATTTGATCCTCTGATACCTGATGAACCGGATAAGGTTCTATTCAATTTAACTTTATCTTACAGGCTTCTTGATATAGATCTCTATTTATCTTGTCTGGATTCAACGGAATTCATTTTTTATTTTGATCCTGACGATGAAGGTATTAATGAATACCTGACAGCTCTTGGTATTATTAATTATCAGTGGAGATACCAGGAAGAGAAGAATTCGACTGAAGCTATATTTGAATCTATGAAAGAGATGGGTGAAGTAATAGTCCCTGTATTTATTGGATCTGGAGTTTACTATATAGATTCAAATAATGTAATTGTTCTCAGGGATTATTCATTTGATCCTCCGGTTATACAAGGGGAGATGGTTAAAGGAAAGGCAATTTTTTATATGAAGAGGCATGAAAGTATTTGGAGAATCACAGAGTGGAGGGATCTTGTTGGTGGATGATAAATTCGTACTACAGAATTGCTATTTTATACCAGAACCTCCTGAAAAAGGATTTTTAGCTGATCTGGTTCTTTCAAATGGAAAAATAAGTGATATTTTACCTCCTCATAAAAAAAACACCATGAATGGATTTAATTTAAAAGAGGCTTTTGTATGTCCTGGATTTGTTGATATTCATACACATCTTAGAGAACCCGGACAAAAGTATAAAGAAGATATTTATACAGGAAGTCTTGCTGCTGTTTCCGGAGGTGTAACTACATTGTTTACAATGCCAAATACCTTTCCTGTGCTTGATAATGTAAAAATAATAAGATCTTTGAAAAAGGTAATCATAAAGAGAGCTGTTTGTAATGTTCTTCCTGTTGGAGCAGCAACAATTGGCTTGAAAGGGAAAAAAATTGTCAATATAAGGAATATGTCAAATGAAGGAATAAAAGTGATAAGTGATGATGGTTATCCAATACCTTTACACTTGCTTGAAGAAATATTAGAAAGAGCTGCAAAATATAATATCAAAGTCATTCAACATCCTGAAAATGAGAAAAAAGCAGGACAGGGAAGTATTCTTTCAGGATACTGGTCTGATTATTTTAAAGTAAAAGGGATTGATCCTGAAAGTGAAAGTGAATGTATTTTCAGTAATCTTGAAATTGTTAAGAAAAGCGGTTTTCCAATACATTTTACTCACCTTTCCTCTATAAAATCATTGAATTACATAGCCCGGGCAAAAAAAAATAATATTCCTATAACAGCTGATGTAACTCCACACCATCTTGCTTTAACATCTAATAGACTGAAAAAAGCCGGATCCGATGCAGTTATGAATCCACCTTTAAGAAGCAAAAGAGATAACATTGCTGTAAAAAAATCTATTTTACAGGGAATTGTCGATATTGTCGCATCTGACCATGCTCCTCATAGTTTTTATGAGAAAAACAAACCGATGAATGAAGTTCCTAAAGGAGTAATAGGACTTCAGACGATGTTTGGAATCATAACAAAATACTTAGAGGATGTACTAACTATAGAACAAATAATATCTTTTATTACTTCAAAACCAGCAGATCTTTTTTCACTATGTGCAGGAAGATTGAAAATCGGTTCTTCAGCTGATCTTGTTATCTTTAAAAAAATGAAGTGGAGAGTGAAAAAGGATAAATTATTTGGGAAATCCAAAAACACTCCATTTGAAAATTTTACTCTTCCATATAAAGTAATGGCAACTTTTGTAAATGGTAAAATTGTATTTTATTCAAATGAATTTATGGATTATTATAAAACATAAGTGAGTAATTTATTAAAGGAGGTTATTATGAAGGCATCATATATATTTATTTTGTTTATAATTCCTTTTATATTATCAGCAGACAGTGTTCCTGATCTTGATTATTATTGGCAGACGAAAGAAACTATGAAAATCGGATTTGGCGGAGGAATTAGAGAAAATGCACCTTGTTTTAATGTTGAACTTCTATTCCCTTTAAATAATTTTGTAGTGAGACCAGGATTTTCTATTACTTTGAAAGATGATGAAGAGATTTCCTGGTACTATCCCGTTTTTGACATCCTTTTTAATATATATGGAAATCACAGGACAAATAAAAGGTTTTACATGGGAGCAGGAGGACATATTGGTATCCCGATAAAACATGAATATACAGAAGTCGGATTTAATTATGGAGGGCAGGCTTTTTTGGGATTTGACTACACACTTTCATTCCGAACATCTCTGTTCATTGAGCTTGGGGCACAGGGAAGTAAATACAAAATCAATGATGACGATAAAGATCATGTCGGAGTATTAGGGTTAGTCGGTTTTAGAATGAATTTATAATTTTGTTCAAATTAATGGAGGAACTTAATGAAAGCATATATTCCAATGACAAAAACTAAAATTAAAATATTTGGTAAACATCTTAAAGAAAAAGGTGTTGATGCTTATCTTATCTGGGATATAGAGAGGAGCAGGAATGTAAATTTGAAATATATTTCAGGTCATCCTGAAGATGCTATTTTAATTATTTTTTCAGATGGAAAAAGAGTTTTAATTCCATGGGATGTGATTTTAGCTAAAAAACTGTCAAAAGTTGACAGGATTGTTGATTACAAAAAAACCTGAAAATCATATTTTGGAGCAGCTAAGATAATATTAAAAGAAAAACTTGGTGATCATTTCACATTGGAAGTTGAAAGTAGTACATCATATCTCACTTTACAATTCTGGAGAAAATTATTAAAACCTGCAAAAATAAAAGTTCTAAGAGCATCAGATAATTCTGCAGGAGCAT
>CBDUTX010000089.1:0-7837 GCA_965370235.1 uncultured Desulfuromonadaceae bacterium
TTGGCACTTATGATTTTATGGATATATATGAGGCACCGGATGAAGAGGTTGCTGCTAAGGTTTCATTGATCAGCAGGGCAAATGGAGCATTAAATGCTGAAACCCTTATTGCTATTCCATACAAACGTTTTCTGAAATTAACAGAAGAAATATAGAAATTATTGATTGAAGTTCCAACTATTATATAACTAAATGGAAAGGGTATGTTTTTTGGTTCGGAAATTGATGACATTTGTTCCTTATTTTAGTATAAGCTTAGATATATTTTTTAAAATCATGTTTGAATATAAATTATTTACTTGACAAAATATTGTAATATGTCATATATAATATACATTATGATTGAATTTATTTAAGTTTTAAGAAAGGGGTGTGTATCCTTAAAACTTGAAATCCCTTAATATACTTTGTACAAACTCATAGGTGGGAATAATATTGATGATTAAACAATTTGTTAATTTTATAAATAAACATTGTATGACATTACAAATATCATATATTATTACAAATAATATTTTTTCTCATTTATAGAGAGAAATTTAAAAGGAGTGTGTTGATGAGAAATATTATTTTATTTTTATTTTTTATTATTTTATCACTTAATTTAACTGCACAACAAAATGTTCTGTCAGAACAGGAAGAAGATATTACTGAGAAGTTACCTCATAGAGTACCAATAAATGATATGCCAATAAATATTGATGCAGTTCTTGATGAGGTAGCCTGGGAAAATGCACTGAGAATGTCTTTGGATTATGAAGTTAGACCCGGAGAAAACATTGCACCTCCGGTTGAAACTGAAGTACTTATCTTTTACAGTAAAACACATCTTTATGTAGCTTTTATTGCTTATGATCCGGACCCTTCAGCTATTAGAGCCAGAATCTCCGAACGTGATCATGCTTTTAGTGATGATTGGGTTGCTATTATTCTCGATACATTTAATGATGAGAGAAGAACTTATAATTTTTTCTGTAATCCTCTCGGAGTTCAGTCAGATCAAATTCAAAGTTCCTATGGAGCTGGAAGAAGCTGTAATGGAATCTGGAATTCAGCAGGGAGGATAACTGAATAAGGATATATTGTTGAAATGGCTATACCCTTTCAGACTCTAAATTTCCAGAGAAGTAAAAGTGATCAGATATGGGGGGTCGATGCTGTCAGAAGTTATCCGAGAAATGTTAGACATCATATCGGATTGTTTCCAAGAGACAGAAATTTAAATTGTTATATGTGTCAGGCTGAAAAATTAATAGGTTTTCAGGATGCAACACCAGGAAGAAATATTGAAATTGATCCTACTTTTTCAATGCTTGTTGCACAAGCAAGGGAAAATTTCACTGAAGGTAATTTTGAAAATACCGAAGAAAGATATGATCCTGGTATTACTGCTCACTGGGGCTTTACTCCGAATATTAAACTTAATCTTACTATTAATCCGGATTTTTCACAGATAGAAGCTGATGCAGCTCAACTTGATGTTAACAGACAGTTTGCTCATTACTATCAGGAAAGGAGACCTTTTTTTCTTGAAGGGGCTGATTTTTTTGGATTTAATATTCCAATTATCAGGTTCCGTTCTTATGCTGATCCGGAATGGGGAGTAAAGCTTGCTGGTAAAGTCGGATCACATTCAATTGGTATCTGTGTTGTTCAGGACAGTATTACAAATTTGCTTCTACCGACAAGTTTCTATACCGTTTCAACATCGATTGAAAGGAAGAACCTCGGATCAGTTCTCAGATACCGTAAAGACCTCGGGATCACTTCGAACTTCGGATTAATTATTACAGATAGAGAAGGTGAAGACTACTACAACAGAGGTGCAGGAGTCGACGGGCATTTCAACTTCACAAGACTGGATGGTGTTAATTTTGCTGTTGCCTATTCAAGAACAAAATATCCGGAGGAGATCTCAACTAATTTTGGAGAACCTGATACAGCTTTTGACGGCTGGAGTGTTCAGGGAGGATATTACCATAATTCAAGAACTTTTTACTGGAATACAAATTTCCGGGTAACATCTCCTGAGTACAGAGCTGATCTCGGTCATATTTATCAATCTAATTACAGAAATGTAGCATGTGCTTTAGGTTATACATTTTATAATTCTCCGGAACATTGGTACAACAGATTTAATATAGGTGGAGGGTATGATTATGAATATAATTTTGGAGATACTCTTATATACAAAGGTGGTAAGATCTGGATGTATATTAATGGACCAAAACAGAGTCATGTAGGTTTATTCGCTTTTTATGGAAAAAATACATATGAAGGTTTGGAATTTGACAATAGAATGATTGATTTAACGATGAATTTCTGTCCTTTTGGGGATTTGTTTTTATTTCTTAATATTCAATATGGGGATCAGATTGACTATACAAATATCCAGCCTGGAAAATGTCTGTCTTTAAGTCCTTATGCTGAATGTAATATAGGACGTCATTTTTACATTGAACTTGGACATAATTTTGAACAGTTGAATATTGATGAAGGAAGGCTTTATGCTGCAAATATAACAAATTTAACATTAAAATACCATTTCAGTCATAGAACTTTCATAAGAGGTATTTTGCAGTATGTCCATTATAACTTCAATACTGCTCTCTATCCTTATACTATTGACCCAATTTATAAGCATATTTTCAGTCAATTCCTTTTTTCTTACAGAGTTAATCCTCAGACAGTTCTTTATCTTGGATATTCTGACAATCACTATGGTGATGACATAGAACCAATTGTTCAGACAGACCGCACTTTTTTTGCTAAAATTGGTTATTCGTTTATAATTTAAAAAAGTAAAATTAAGGAGAAAGTATTTGCAAAGATCATATTTAATAACCGGTGGAGCTGGTTTTCTCGGTATTAATCTAGTCAGATTTCTGCTTTCCAAAGGTCAGAAAGTGACATCTTTTGACATAGCAGAATTTGATTATGAAGATGTAATGGACAAAGTGAATGTAATCAATGGAGACATTCGTGACAATGAAGCTCTTAAAAAAGCTATGGAAGGTATTGATATTGTTGTACATGCAGCAGCAGCTCTTCCACTTTACAAATCAGAGGAAATTTATTCAATTGATGTTGACGGTACACGTAATGTCTTAAATCAAGTTTATCAAAGCGGTATCAAAAGGGTAATACACATATCATCTACAGCAGTCTATGGTATTCCTGATCATCACCCGATAACCGAGGAGGATGATCTGGTGGGTGTAGGTCCGTATGGAGAAGCAAAAGTACTCGCTGAGGAAATATGCAAAGAGTTTAGAAAAAAGGATATCTGTATCCCGATATTGAGACCAAAATCATTTATCGGACCTGAAAGGTTGGGTGTTTTCACCATATTGTATGAATGGGCAGATAGTAGGAAAAATTTTCCTATCCTTGGAAAAGGGAACAATCGATATCAGTATCTTGATGTTGAAGATTTTTGTCAGGCTATCTGGGATTGTTCAATATTGCCAGCTGAAAAGGTCAATGATGATTATAATATTGCTGCAAAGGAATTTGGTACAGTTAAATCAGATTTCCAGGCTGTTCTTGATTATGCCGGTTATGACAGGAAAATTATCTCACTTCCTCATACAGCTTCAATAATGATATTAAAGATACTTGAGAAATTGAAGTTATCCCCAATATATAAATGGGTATATGAAACAGTTGGCAGAGAATCTTTTGTCTCCGTGAACAAAGCTGAGAAAATTTTAAATTATAGACCAAAATACTCAAATAAAGATGCTCTGATTCGCAATTATAAATGGTATCTGGAAAATCTGAATAAATTTAAAAATTCTACAGGTGTAACTCATAGAAAACCATGGCAACAGGGTGTCCTGAAGATTGCAAAATTGATTTTTTAAGAAATTATATTTTTAAAATATTGATAGATAGATGAAATTTGAATTCAGTGATATCTTGGAAATTCACATCTTTCGATAAAAATTGGAAAATGATTAATATTTAAGAAAATTATTTTTTCATAACTTCGTAAAGAAGAATATTTAGATCATTTACATCATATGGTTTTGCGAGAACCCCGCAAAATCCATAAGCAGTGTGATTTGCCATGACAGGATCAGTTGAATAACCACTTGAAACAATTGCTTTAATATCAGGATTGATTTCCAGTAATTTTTCCATGGTTTTTTTACCACCCATACCTCCTGGTATTGTTAGATCTAATATCACAATATCAAATGGTTTTCCTGATTTCATTGCTTTTAAATATTTCTTTATTGCCTTCGAACCATTATTAGCTGATTCTACCTCATAACCGAAATTTTTAATTATTGTACTTATTGCTTCTAACAATATTGTTTCATCATCCATTAAGAGAATTTTTCCTTTACCGAGTATGTAAGTTGTTTTCCTTTTTCCAGTTATTTTTTTGATTTTCTTAAATGCTGGAAGGTATAAATAGAAGGTTGAACCACAATTGACTTTTGATTCTACATCTATAAATCCGTTGTGTTTATTTATAATAGAATATGCAATAGAAAGACCAAGACCGGTTCCACTAAGCTTATCTGTATAAAAGGGATCAAATATTTTTTGAATTTTTTTCTTAGAGATTCCTGATCCATGGTCCTTTATAGAAATTTTAATATATTTTCCTTTTTCCAGAGGTATATTTGAATTTTTATCTAATATAATATTTTCTAAAGTTACTTCAATCAATCCTCCATTTATCATTGACTGGTCAGCATTGATTATAAGATTATTTATCACCTGACTTATCTGACCTTCATCAATTTCCACTTCCCACAGATTATCTGATATAGAGCAGTCAAAACTGGACTTTGACCCACCTAAAGCAAAAGATATTGATTCTTTCATTAAATCTGAAATTGAAGTTACCTTCTTAATTGGTATACCACCTTTGGAAAAAGTCAGTAATTGTTGAGTTAATCCTTTAGCCCTTATTGCTGCTTTTTCAGCTGAAGAAAGTACTTCTAATATATTATTGTCCTTTATTTGGTACATCTTTGAAATGCTTATATTTCCTAAAATTGCAGTAAGTAAATTGTTGAAATCATGAGCTATTCCACCGGCAAGAATACCGAGTGATTCTAATCTGCTTGTCTTTTCTAATTCCTCCATGATTTTCAATTGATTTGTTATGTCACGAAATACAAGTACAACACCAATAATTATATTTTCTTTGTCGATTATTGGAGCTGCAGAATATGAAATTTTCTTCTCATAACCTTCTCTTGTTTTTAGAGTTTTATGTTTAGGGGCAATATTTATTATTTTTCCGGATTCTAATACTTCTTTTACAGGATTTATCTTACCTATTTTATCATCATAAGTATCAAAAACATCTGTAATATTATTCCCAACTGCTTTATTCTTTTTCCAGGAGGTAAGATTTTCTGCTATTTGATTGAATAAAATGATTTTACCTTCAGTATTTGTGGTTATTACTGCATCACCAATTGAACTAAGTGTAACTGCAAGTCTTTCTTTCTCAGAAGCAAGTTCTTTTTCTGCTTGTTTTTTTTCAGTAATATTTCTTCCAAAACTAACTGTTCCAATTACTTTTCCATTTTTATACATTGGTGCTGTATTAACTGACAGAGTTAGTAATTTTCTGTTAATATCATAAATCCTGACTTCATAATGTTGTGGGTGTCCATTTAATGTTTTGATAAATATTTTAGGTATTATTTTTAAATCTTCAGGATAAATTAATGGAGCAAATGATTTATTTATCCAGATTTCAGATTTATAACCGGTGATTTCTTCAGCTTTTTTATTGAAGTAAAGAAAATTACCATCTTTATTTAAAGTCCAAATTAGATCATTTGAATGTTCTATCATGGTTCTGTATTTGTTTTCTGATTCTCTCAATTCCTTTTCAATTATCTTTCTTTCGGAAATTTCTTTCTGTGCTTTCTCAAATAATCTTGCATTTTCAATAGCCACAGCAGCTTGATCAGCAAGGATTTCAAGAGCTTGTATTTTTTCTTTTGTAGGACGTAATCCATCAATTGGGTTATCCGGAGAAATAAAACCAAGTATATTTTTTTTACCCTGGATAGGTATTAATAAAAGATCCTTTTCATGCCAACCTCCGGATATTAAGTCATTAACAGGAGTTATGACCAATTCTGCCGGATAATCAGGTAAAGTATCCCATTTATTATGATCAATATAATGAGAACGACTTATACTGAATTTTTCATTTTGAAATTTCTTTAATTCTTTCATTTGAGAAGGAGGTTTGGATAATATATTCTTTACAGTTTTTTTATCATAACCGGACATTGCTACAGGTTTTGATGTTTTAGTTGTATAATTTCTAAGTGAGAGTATTACCTGACGCCAGCCATGTCTTTTAACGATCATATCACAAATATTCTGAAGGAGATTGTCAAGATTCAGTTCCATACGCATCTGATTTCCAATTTCAATAAGATCAATTAATTGATTGGTATATTTTTTTTGAGTAAGTTTTCGTTCTGTAATATCTCGTGCAATACCAAGTCTTCCAATAGGATTATTATCAGCATCAAACAATGTTGAAACTTTTATCTCAACAGGAATCCTATAACCTTGTTTGTGAATGACTTCAATATCATATATAGAAGGTGTATTACTTGATAAACCTTGTTTGAACTTTTTTATAGTGGATTCCAAATATTCAGGAGCTAAGATCTCTGTAAAAGACTTCCCGATTAAATCTGTTATACTATAACCTATGGTTTTTTCAAGTTGTGGATTGATATATGTAAAATTGCCATTGATATCTAAAGTATAAATGGTGTCAGCTACAGCTTCAGTTAATGTACGGTATTTTTCTTCACTCTCTTTAAGAGCTGTTTCAATTTTTTTTCTTTCGGTGATATCTTCACCGGTGCATATAACATATTCAACTTCTCCATTGTCATCAAGTTTCGGGGTTTTGATAATAGAAAATATTCTATAGTTACCCTGTGAATCCCTCAATATTTCTTCATTATGAATTTGAACTTTATTATCAAATACTTCTTTATTCCCTTTATTGCAGACTTGTGCTTCATTTAAGTTAAGTAAATCATAAGTATGTTTTCCTTCAATATCTTCTTTTTTTATTCCAACAAATTCTGCAAAAGCCTTGTTGACAGCACCATAAGTATCTATATTTGTAGCATACCAGATCAATATCCCAATGTTATCTAACAGTAAAGATTGTTCTTCTGTTATATTATGTTTATATTGAATAAGCAGTTTTTGAGCTACAATTTTAACAAGACCACTGGTATTAGATAAAATAGTGCAAAGTCTTATAATTTCTTCTAAAGAATATGTTTCCTTATCTTCCAGGGATGCATAAGGGATATTTTTATTAATTATTTCTTTTGCTGCTTCTAAACCTATACTTTGAGAAAATATTTTTATTAGTTCATCTATTTTAATTATCATAAATTGTCTACTTGTCTGTATTCGTTATTTTTGGAAGAAGTAAAATAACTGAAGTAGTATTATGAAATCCACTGAATTTTCCAGGTTCCATTCGAATTTCTCCATAAGTTTCAAAACCTAATACAGGTACATCGGGTAAAGATTTTTTGTAGTTTTCGACACTTTTATAGAAATCTTTACCAAGTAATTTTAATCTGACTCCACATTCAAAAACAAGTAATCCGGAAAATTCGGTAATGCCTTCTTTTTCAGCTTCAAGCTTGGCAATTTCAACAACTTCCCTTGCTACATTTATCTGGTTTTCTTTACTGCTTCCATCCATTATTCTGAAGACTGAACCTTCAGCAATACCACAGGCAAAACTTATAGAATCATCGTCGTTAACTGCTTGAGGAAATCTAATTTTATACTCTTTCTCTTCATT
>CBDUTX010000090.1:0-7825 GCA_965370235.1 uncultured Desulfuromonadaceae bacterium
AAAATAAACTGAAACAAATATCATTTTTAATGAACAAGAACACTCAGCTTTTAAAACTATTGCAATGTGCAAACCTTTTATATGATTGATTGCTTTTTTTACCTTTATTGTAGTATAATTAAATAAAAATTGTTCTGAAGGAAAAGCATGAGTTCTCAGAAGAAAAACATAGGTGTTGAGTATATCGATGATCTCAGCGGTTTGTATAATCGCCGTTATCTGGACAGAATAGCTTTCAAATACATACAACAAACAAGCAAGAGAAATACCCCTCTGTCAGTAATCATTATCGATCTTGATCATTTTAAGAATATCAACGATACTTATGGTCATTCCAAGGGAGATGCAGTTCTCATCGACTTTGCTTCTTTTCTTAAGGATTTCCTCAGGAAAGATGATATTGTTTTTCGCTATGGTGGAGACGAGTTTGTCTGTATACTTCCGGATACCCGATACAAGTATGCCATAAAGATATCTTCCCGTCTCATAGATGAATGCCATTCCAGAGAGTTTTCCAGAATAAGGTTGACTTACAGCATCGGCATAGCTTCTTTCCCGGGTGACGGGAAAGACTGGCTATCGATATTCAATGTTGCCGATCATCGTCTATACAGCGCAAAAAGACATGGTAGAGATAGGATTGGTATCTTAATGGAAGAGGGTAAAAAAGTAATTACTCCGACAAAGGAGATAATAGGTCGGGAAAAAGAGATAGCAAGGATCAATAATATCATCACCCGAAAAACTTTAGATAGTAAAGGAACAGTATGTATCTGTGGAGAAATCGGTATAGGGAAAACACGGCTGGTAAACGAAATTGCAAATAATCCGAGATATCGGGATTATGTTTTATTATGGAGCAATCTGTCAGCCACAACTAAGTTCATACCATACTATCCATTACGAGAAATCATTCGAAGCGTTTTCAGGAAAAAAGGCAGAGATTGTATTTCCGAAATTCACAAGGCTTATCAGATCGAATTGAATAAAATTGTACCCGAGTTATCTGATGAGCAGGTGGAGATGGATAAAAATATATTCATGCTTGATAAGTTCAGACTTTTTGAAGGAGTACGAAGATTCCTGGAGTTACAGGCTTCAATATCTCCTCTGTTTATATGTCTGGACAATATTCATTGGGCTGATGACAGTTCTCTGGAGCTTATCTGCTACCTGGTCAGGTCATTAAAAAATAGCAGGGTGTTCTTCTTTATGATATACCGTGTTGAAGAAGCACAGGGAGCTTTGTTCCAGAATATAACGCAATCGATGGAGCGTGAGAAATTGTATGAACGGATAGAACTTGAACCACTTGGACCAGCTGATGTTGTGCGATTACTTTCACATATGGTTGATGCCTCCACACCACCTGAACTCAGTGATTACATCTACAAGGAGACAGGCGGAAATCCATTTTTCATCGAGGAATTGATGAAATCCCTTGAAACGAATGATGCGTTCATTTGGGATAAAGGAGAGCTGCTGTTTGATGAAGACAGAAAGGCTGTTATTCCCCATTCGGTCAAAGGTGTTGTTGACAGGAAAATGAATATGATGAGTAAGGAATCCTGTGAATTACTGGAGTATCTCGCGGTAATCGGCAGGGAGTTTGATTTTACATTGCTACACAAAGTGACCGGGATCAATGAGGGGCATCTGTTTGATCTGATGGATGAGATACTGAGAATGAGGTTGTTGAAAGAGGCTGAAGGAGGACTATACTGTTTTTCAGAAGACGTAATCAGAGAGGTTGTATACCTTCAGATAAACAGTGCCAGGTTGATGCACTATCACGGAGCAATTGGCAAGGTACTTCTGAGCATCAGCAAAGATAATACTGAGGAGATAGCAGAGGAGTTATCACATCATTTTTATTTGTCAAGAGACCTGGAAAAAACAATAAAGTACAGCATACAGGCTGCGAATAAAGCAAAAGATACTTACGCAAATCAGAATGCTATAGAGTATTATAGCAGAACGCTTGAATGCCTGAAAGATTCATCAATTGAAGATAAAAAAATAAAAGAGATCGAGATTCTCAAGAAGAAGGCAACTGTACTCGATCTCGTTGGAGAAAACGAGAAAGCAGCAGAAAATTTATCAGAGGCTATTAAGATAGCCAGAAAGTTATCTGAAAAGAAATGGGAAGCTGATTGCCTTATTGCATTATGCAAAGTTCACTTCGGAATGTCACACTACGATGATACTATAGAAATGGCAGATATAGCTCTGGGAATTTACCGGGAACTTGCTGATAAAAAAGGGGAAGCGAAAAGTCTCAATGCTATCGGTGTCGCAAACTGGTATCTTGGTGAATTTGACAGTGCTCTAAAGCTATACCAGAGCTCGCTGAAAATTGCAGAAAGTATTAATGACAGACAACTTGAATCAAAAATCCTTGGCAATTCCAGTATTATTCTCTGGAACCTGGGGAATCTTTCAAAAGCACTGGAATATTACCTTCATGCGTTAGAAATTACAAAAGACCTCGGTGATATCGAAACCGAGGCAAGAGCACTTAACAATATTGGACTCATTTATGGAGATTTAGGAGATAATACAAAAGCATTGGAATGTTACGAGCAATCATTAAAGATTTCAGATGAAATAGGCAGCAGAAAACTCAAATCAAGTATTCTTAACAACATGGGTATAATTAATGTTAGATTTGGTGAATATACAAAGGCAATAAAAAACTATATGGATTCAGTAGATATTTCAATGGAAACCGGAATACATAAAGTCGAAGCAATAGCTCGAAATAATATTGGTTCTATCCACTACTATCTTGGCGACTATTCCAGGGCTTTAGAGTATTGTAAGCATTCATTAAAGATATCAAGGGAGATAGGTGACCGCCAGACAGAGACAGAAAGTCTTGTAGGTATTGGAAATTCACATCTTGAACTTGGAGAATTATCAGATGCTGATGATTTCTATGAAAAGGCTTATTCAATTGCACTGACGATGAAATCGAAATCAATACTTGCTGAAGTTCTTATCAGTGCTACCTCTCTCTATCTTGAAAAGAACGACCTTGCTAAGGTCAGAGATAAACTTGACCAGTTAAAGAATATCGTTGATACGATTGATTCCAGGATCATGGAAGCCTATACATATTATCTTTCCGGTCGTCTCTCTATAGAAAATAAGAAATGGAATAAGGCAAAAATATCTTTTGAAAAATCATTGTCAACCTTCCAAGAATCAAATAGACATCTGGAAATTGGTCAGATTCATTACTATCTGGGCTTGATGTATAGAAAATCAGGTAATAAAATCAGCTCAAAGAAAAGTTTAAACAGAGCACTTGAAATATTCAATAAACTTGATGCAAAAGGATGGATAGAAAAAATCGAAGTAGAGTTGCTTGGTCAAATCTGAAATTTTAGCTTAGTAGATTTATTAGTATTTTTCATCTATTAATAATAAAATTATTAACTTATAATATCTTATGACTTGTTTTTTTATTTTGTTCTTATTTAAAACTTATTACTTTTTTAGAAACCAGTCTTTTCTAATTATTTTATAGGACAGTTGTAATATGATTTAATAAAATTTTACATAACAGAACAACAAGAACAAATTATTCAATGATGTTCATAATCAAAATAAAATATTCAATAATAATATAGTGTAATAAAACAAATCAAATAAACAGGAGGACAAATGAAAGATAAAATTATGTTATTGATTATCTTCATCTTCTTGACAACATCTATAATTTTTGCTGGTTGGCAGATAGAAATTGTAAAAGAAACCTCATCAACACTATGGTGCATGGATATTGGTGACGGTGACAATGATACCGTAAATGAAATATATGCTTCATGTAGTGATGGTTATATATATCAGTATCAATGGAATGGAACTGTATGGGAAGCAACAAATCTTGGTAATCCGGGTTCTCACTGGATGATTGGTGTAGCAGTGGGCGATGGAAATGCAGATAGTTCGAATGAAGTTTATGGTTCAAACTTCGCCATGAGTACTTATCAGTATGTTTGGAATGGTACCTCATGGGATAGAACAAATTTAGGTGCAGGTGGACGTATTCAGACCGATGTTGGCGATGGAGACAATGATGGCAGTCCTGAAGTATATGGTGTTAGAGGAGATTCTCTTGTCTATTGTTATAAATGGAATGGTAGTTCATGGGATGAAAGTGATCTGGGTCCGACACTACCAGGTGCTGGTATGATCGGTGTATTGGTTGGTGATGGTGATGATGATGGCGATAATGAAGTATATGGTTTCAGTAACTCAGGCTTATATAAATTTGTATGGAACGGAGCATCATGGGAATATAGTTTTGTAGATTCTTTATTTAAGGTTGCAATGAATAGTCTAACCATAGGTGATGGTGACAATGATGGCTCAGATGAAATATATGCTGTAGGTGACGGAACTGATTCAACACTATATCAATTTAAGTGGAATGGTAGTTCATGGGATAAAACACCTATCGATACTTTATTCGGGATAAGAGCAATTGCCGTTGGTGACGGTAATGGAGATGGTGAAAATGAAGTTTATACCGGTATTTGCCAAGGGAGTACATCTTTAATTGGTAAGATATATCAGTACAAGTGGAATGGTGTTTCATGGGACATTTCTGATATGGGACGTGAATCAGCTTCTTCAATTATTAAAATAATAGTCGCAGATGGAGACAATGATGGTGTAGTTGAAGTATATAGTAACCTTGGCGGTGGAATTTATAAGTATGTATTCAGGTCGGTTCCTGTTCTTTCATGGACCGGTGATTCCGGATTTGTTATAGATGGTGTAAATCCTGATACAGGTAGTTCCGGTGATACATTTGAATTCAGAATTTCATATGCTGACTCCAATAATTTTATCCCTTTGATTAAAGAGCTTCAGGTTGATCTGGATGATAATGGTACTTATGAAGCATGGGAAAAATTCTCTATGGCTGAGGTTGATACTACAGACACAATATTTAACGATGGAAAGAATTATACAAAATCCCTTGTTATAAATTACGCCGGAGATGGTGTATTAAATTACAAATTCATTTTCAGAAATGTTTATGATTGGGCAATTGGTGATCCGGTTAATGATCATAGTTTTGTTATATTTCAAAGTGGGATTGAAGAGATAGAAAATAGACACAGTTTTATAACCGATGTAAGCCTTTTGATAAATCCGAATCCTTTTTCAAGCATGACAAATATCAGATTTAATATAGGTTATAGTGATGGAATTATTTCCGATGATTTCGGAATTACAAATCCCTGTATAAAAATCTACAGTGCTACAGGAAGATTAATAAGACAATTTCCAATTCTTACTCTTTCTTCTTCAGTATCTTCTACAATTTCATGGGATGGAAAAGATGAAATTGGGAACAGGCTTGAAAGTGGTATTTATTTTGTTAAATTAGAGACACAAAATTATACAGCTACTGAAAAAGCAATTCTATTAAGATAAATTTTATTATAGGAGGAAATGATGAGGAAAAGATTTTTTATTATCCTTTTGTCTATTATTTCTATTCAATTTATATACTGTCAACTTTTAATTGCCGAGGTAGATCCTGAAATTAACATGTATGATAGAATAATTTATGAACCGGATAATTGTAATTTGGAAAATAATTGCACAGTATTAAATTTGCTTGATAAAGACAGAACTGGAAAAGATTCAATTGCACCGGAATTGAAGTTTGATATATCTTCAGTAGGTGACAGTTTTCTCGTTGTTATCACATCAAATGAAAATTTGTATAATGGTTGGTTTCAAGATAAATTACTCCATATTTTCTACAGTTGGCATTCTTATGGTTTGTATACTCGATTTGTTTGTGATTCAAAAGATGAAATCCATTCAACAGTATCAAATTCCGGAGGAGGGTACTATTATATCCAAATGAATAACAAGGGTGATATATTAGAAGAAATACCAACCTGGAATGGAGTGCATGGTCATCCGATTTTTACAGACAGCAATGGTAATGTAGTCTATATAAATCAGCCAACTCCATCAGGAAATGCTGGTGTGGTAGATCAACAAAATAATTCACATATTGTAAGAACAGATATGGAAAAAATTAAATATACTAAGATCGACAGTTCGGGAAATATTCTTATCAATGATATAACAATTGTTATTAATGCTCATTCATGGACAGGTTGTGCAAGAATTGCATGCAACAATAATGGTACTCTTTATGTTATCTGGTCAAGCGGTGAACATGAAATATGTTATATAGTATCTGTTGATGGTGGAAATACCTGGTCAACAACAAACTCTTTCGGTTCGGTTACATGGATGCAATGGCACCCTGAAATTGTTACAGATGATAGTGATAATATTCATATAATATGGATGGACACCAGAGTAACAGGTGGTTATAACTATGAGCTCTATTATAAAAAACTTTATCCAAACGGTGCTATATCAATAGATGATACAAGGTTAACTGATAATACAGTTATTGGGGGTATTATGTTCCCAAAATTTTGTATGGATTCTGAAAATAATATATATGTAACCTGGGGTGATTACTATGGTTCGGGACCGAATTGGTTTACGAAGATAAATGGCAATATTGACAAAGGAGGAGCATCAGCAACAAATGCTGAAATAACTCTTATTGAAGATAGTATTATTCCTCAAAATAACAATATAGAATGCCCGGTACCGGTTGTTGATAACTGGGATAATCTTCACTTGATTGCAAATGCAGGTTATCAACCCAACACCAATAAATATTTATACTATCAGAAGTATGCAGTTTCACCGGTTGTTTTTGTCACTTTTCCTGATTCTACAGAACAAAAAATTGAAATGACAGGAAGTGATACACTTTGGTCCGGATACTTTGTTGCTTCTTTAAGTGGTGATTATTATTTTAAAGCTTCAGGAAGCGATACTGCAGGGAATATTGGATATGCTGATACATTAATTTACTATGCCAGTGTTGAAGAGAATACAAATTCAGTTACACAACCTGTCAGTTCCACTTTATTAAATGCCTTTCCGAATCCTTTTAAAGATATGACCTGTATAACATTTAAAATCGATATTATTGACAATTTAGATTACTCTCCTTCTCTGCAAATTTATGATGTGATGGGCAGATTACTAAGGCAATGGGATTATGAAACTATAAAACAATCTGAACATGTGTTTTGGAATGGCAGGGATGATTTGGGAAATGAAGTACCTGACGGTGTATACTTGATGAAATTTAATACCGGTGAGAATAATACTGAGATAAATAAATTAATTTTGATGAGATAGTTTATTGGATCAGGTTTCAATTTCGTCTGACTTCGCCCAACTACGCTCTCGGACAGGTCCCGACCTGTCCCTACATATTGGAAAGGGTTTCGTGTTAATTTGCCTGCCTGTGCGTTTCACCTGCTTTAGGCAGTGGCAGACAGGTGTAATTCGTGGATATCCGACTACACAAAGGCTACGTCGAGATATATCTATATACCCAACTGTTACTTTTCACTGTGTTGATCATAAACTGATAATATTTTTTTGTGAAACAAAAAGATTTTATCATCCTTGTTAAATCTGACGGGTTGTGCGGGGGATCCTGTTAATCCTGTAAATCCTGTCTGATGTTCTTCTTGGTTGGGAGGTTATTATATTGAATTTAATTTCTGAAATCTAAAATCGTTAATGGATGTTCGGTGTTCAATTCTTATATTAGGTGGGGATGGGTATTGATAATTGTTTATTGCTCATTGTCTTCCTCTGTGGTCTCTGCCTGCCTGCAGCAGGCAAGTGTTAATCATAAACTGATAATATTTTTTTGTGAAACAAAAAGATTTTATCATCCTTGTTA
>CBDUTX010000091.1:0-7819 GCA_965370235.1 uncultured Desulfuromonadaceae bacterium
ATTCGCAAGCGAAGATAATATTTATTTTAATTCAGATATATTAATTTTAAAAATCATTCTTTTCATGATGTTAAGATTGAATTCTTTGTAAAAATATTTTATTATTAATAACAATTATACTTGAATAGGTTTCAAGTAAACTTGGAGGAAATGAATTGACTCTGGCAATAGAAACTAATAAAACACGTCAATCAGCTACAAAAAAAGCAATGCTTGAATTTAAGGTTAAAGATTCATTTGCTGTAATAGAATACATCTGTTCTTTAAAAAATATATTATTATCTATACAGGTTTTTGGTGATTTGATGAACTATTTTTACTGGAAGAAAAAAGATATTACAACCGCAATTGCATTTGGCAGAGCAGGTGTTCATCATGCTCTGGTAAATATTGAAACATATTCAAAAAAAGATAAATCATCAAGAACAGAATTACTTCAATTAGCAAAACTTCTCTCATACAATATCGCTTCTTTTTCCTGGCCCGGCTGGAATGAAAAAGGGATTAAGATATTCGATTCCGAACTTAAAACAGGTTTAGATGCAGCTAAAACAAACCTTAGATTAACAAGAAAACTTAGAAACGGACATCTCCCTTTATCCCGTGCATACTGCCTTTTAGCAAATTCTCAACTTGCAACTGGAAATTTCAAAAATGCTAAAAAATCATATTCAAAAGCAGCACAGTATGCAAAAAAAGCCGATGTAAAAGGAGAAGAATTACTTTCCAGATCTTTTCATTTACTTATTGATATTCTGACTGCAAAGAAAAAAGATACTTATAAAGCTAAATTTGAAATATATCTTAAAGAACTTAATAGATTAAAAGATGGAAAATTCTTTATCGCTCAGATAAAATCAGCTCAAAAAGTTTTTTCATGTTCAAAGTATTAAAATTCAATTCCTAACCATAAGCCATTTAGAACACAGAGAAAGAAAATAAGAAATCATTTCTCACACAAAGGCACTAAGACACAAAGCCCCACCCAACCAAATATTAAGATTTTTAACAACAAATCTCAATAATAACACTAATAATATTAAGAAACAATATAAGCAAAATAAAATACTTCAATTATTTGTGTAATTTGTGTAATTCGTTGTTAGAAAATATTTGGTGAGGTATTGTGCTCTGTGGCTATAGTTGATGAGAGATTTTTACACTGTAGGGAATGGGTTGTGAAGGGCTCTGTCTTCCTCTTTGGTTGTATTAAAATTAAAAAAACCTTGACAAAGAACACAAAAATACCGAATATTGCTACCTTTTACCTAATTAAAATCATTTACAGGAGAATATTATGCTAAGAAAGATAAAATTAGAAAATGTAAGAAATATCGGAATAATGGCTCATATAGATGCCGGGAAGACAACCCTCACAGAGAGGGTTTTATACTATACCGGAAAATCACATAAAATCGGTGAAGTCCATAATGGTGAGGCTCAGATGGACTGGATGAAGCAGGAACAGGAAAGGGGAATTACCATTACATCTGCTGCGACAACATGTTACTGGAAAGATCACCGGATCAATATTCTTGACACACCCGGACATGTTGATTTTACAGTTGAAGTTGAAAGAAGTTTAAGAGTTCTCGATGGAGCTGTTGCAATTTTCTGTGCCGTAGGAGGTGTTGAACCTCAAACCGAAACAGTCTGGCAGCAATCTGTTAAATATAAAGTTCCAAAATTAGCATTCATAAACAAAATGGACAGGATCGGAGCTGACTTTTTCAAGGTAATAGAATGTATCGAAAATCAGCTCAAAGCAAATATCATTCCTCTTCAGATTCCCATAGGAGCAGAATCTGAATTCAAAGGTATTATAGACCTTGTAGAGATGAAAGCTTATTTCTATGAAGATGATATGGATGCAAAAAAATATAGAATCGACTCAATTCCCGAGGAATTACTATCTCTGGCAAAAAAGTACAGAAACATAATGCTTGAAAAAGCTGTTGAAACCGAGGACATCCTTCTTGAGAAATACCTGCAATCTGAAGATAATTTAACAGAGGATGAGATTATCAATGCTATAAGAAAAGCAACAATAAGTAATAATATTATACCTGTACTTTGCGGAGCAGCCTTTAAGAATAAAGGTGTCAGAAAGCTCCTGGATGCAGTGAACATGTATCTTCCCTCACCAAAAGATATCCCTGCTGTTCAGGGAGTTACAATCGATAAAGATAATATTTCCAGATCCCCTGATGATGACGAATCTTTCTCTGCACTTGCATTTAAAGTTCAGACTGATCCTCATGTAGGAAAACTTGTATATTTCAGAGTGTATTCGGGAAAAATCAAAGCAGGTTCATATGTTCTCAATGTATCAAGAGGTAAGAGAGAACGTATAAGCAGAATACTCCGGATGCATGCAAATCAGAGAGAAAGTATTGATTGTATTTATGCAGGGGATATAGCAGCTGCTGTTGGTTTGAGTCATACATATACCGGTGACAGTATTTCAGATATCAATGCTCCGATACTTCTCGAAGCAATTGAATTTCCAGCACCGGTGATGTCCATAGCAGTAAAAATCAGTAAAAACATACCACAGGAAAAACTAACAAAAGCCCTTATCAAATTAGCTGAAGAAGATCCCTCTTTTGTAATAAAAACCGATGAGGAAACAAAAGAAATCCTGATATCAGGAATGGGTGAACTTCATCTTGAAGTTCTTGTTGACAGGTTAAAACATGAATACAGTCTTGAAATTGAAACAGGGAAACCAAAAGTTGCTTATAGAGAGACAATTCTTCAGTCTGCTGTTGAAGAGTTGAAACATTCGAAACAAACCGGAGGAAGAGGACAGTTTGCACATATAAAATTGAGAATTTCTCCGACAGATCCCGGACAGGGTTTTGAATTTAAAAACAGAATAACAGAAGGAAAAATCCCCAGAGAATTCATTCCTGCTGTTGAAAAGGGTATAATAGAAACTATGCAGAAAGGAGTACTGGCAGGATTTCCAGTTGTTGATGTAAAAGCTGAACTTATAGACGGTTCATTTCATTCGGTTGATTCATCTGATCTCGCTTTTCATGTTGCCGGGAGAGAATGTTTTAAAAGTGCATTCAAGAAATGTTCTCCAATACTGCTTGAACCCGTGATGTCTCTGGAGATAAATACTCCGGAAGAATATGTAGGTTCTATTGTAGGGAGTATCTGTTCAAAAAGAGGGAAAGTTTCAGGGATTGAAACAGGAGAAACTCTTCACACTATTTCTGCTGAAGCTCCACTTTCAGAATTATTCGGTTTTGCTTCACTGTTGAGAAATTCCAGCAGAGGAAGAGCAAATTATTCTATGCACTTTGAAAGATATTCTGCTACCACATATGAAATAACAACAAAGATATTGGAAGAAAAAAAATAAAATACTTATAATAGTATTTTCTATTTAATCATTAAGTAACATTTGTGCCAAAACTTAAATATTAATAACATACATATTAATGGGATATTATAATAAATCTTGACAATATTTTATTATAAATATTATTGCAACTATTTATAACATGATAATTTTGTTTAAACTTTTGAATTCATTTTTTTAATAGAAAGCAACAAAAAAATATTTTGATTTCAGTTGAAATAACCAATACTGATTATAATTTTTAAATAGATTATATAATACCTTTAAAAATCTTTATCAGGTTATTTAATAAAATTATATCCTTTTAAGTGGATCAAAATGTAGATAACAGTTCCAAGTTGCAAGTAACAAGATTCAAGTTAAATATTATCTTAATCTGTTTGTAACTTTTAACTGTATTATTTCTTCCTTGTAACTTTCAACTTGAAACTTGTAACTTATTTAATTGACTTATTTTCATTTATAGTATTATTAATATCAATCAACAGGAGAAATAATGATAGATTCATATTTATTTGGAAAAATAATAATAAATAGAAAAGAATACAGGAAAGATATAAAAATAATAAATGGTGATGTAATTCAAAATTGGTGGAGGACTGAAGGACATAACCTTGATATGGATGACATCAAAGATATAATTGATTTTAAACCGGATATATTGATAATCGGAACCGGAGCGTTCGGATTAATGAAAGTTAATAATACACTTGTCAAAGAAATTGAAAATGTTGGAATTGAAGTAAAAATATTCAAAACTTCAAAAGCAGTTAAAGAATTCAATCTACTTTTTAATAAAAAAAATATTGCTGGAGCTTTTCATCTGACATGTTAAATTCCAAAAACAGTGTTGTTATAGCTTCTGCAAGTGACTATAAAGAACTTAAAAACTCCTTTGATATTATTTTTAAGGAACTCGGTGGAGAGGAAAATGTTCTCCCTAATAATTCAACAGTTCTTCTGAAAACAAACCTCCTGTATGCATATAAACCGGAAAAAGCTGTAACAACTCATCCTCTCTTCGTTGAAGAAATTGCAAGAAGACTTATAAAAAGGAATAACAAAGTTCTAATAGGTGACAGTCCGGGAGGAAGGATAACGATAAGCTCGATTGAAAAAGTATTTCAAACAACCGGAATGAAATATGTTGCTTCAAAGACAGGAGCTCAACTGGTTTCATTTGATTCAGAAAGATATGATGTCTCAATTAAAAATTCTAAAAAACTCTATAAAGTAACAGTTACTGACATATTAAAACAAATTGATTACTTAATATTACTTCCAAAAATGAAAACACATGCACTTACTCTTTTAACAGGAGCAGTTAAGTTAGGTTATGGATTCATCCCCGGCAGTTTAAAAGGAGAACTTCATCTTCGATTCCCCCACTATCTTGATTTTGCCAATATGCTTCTTGATATTCAGCATGCCTGGAAACCTGATCTGATTCTCGTTGATGCAATTCACTCTATGGAGGGTAATGGTCCTGCAGGTGGGGACATAAGAAAAACAAATCTTGTGGTTGGAGGGACAGATGTTTACACTATCGATTACACTCTTGCAAAGATCATGGGCTATACCGATCCATTTTCCATACCATTTCTCAATGAAGCAAAAAAAAGAAAACTGTTAAATGAAAATAAAATAAAAATAATAAACAGATCTGATGACAATTGGATATATTCTGATTTTAAAAAAATTTCAAATCCCGGTCTTTTTCTGCCATATAACACATCAAAGTTTCTTTTAAAGCATACCGGGTCAAAAGTTATATTCAAAATGGACAATTGCAGAAAATGTCACAGATGTGTAATATCCTGCCCCGCTGATGCTCTGTCAAAAGGACCTGTTATAGACAGAAAAAAGTGTATATCCTGCTTTTGTTGTCAGGAGAGCTGTGAATATGGAGCTATTGTGTCAGGAAAACCATTAACTGGAAAAATTATCGACCGAATTTGGGGAAAATCATAGAGGAGAAAATAATGAAAAAAGTGAATATAACAAAAGGTACATGTACATTTGAGGAAGTCCTTGAAGTAGCTGAAGGAAAGGCAAGGGTTTCACTTGATAAGACAGCTATTGAAAGAATTGATAGGTCGAGAAAAGTCCTCGATGATATGGTTTCATGTGATAAATTACTTTATGGTATAAATACCGGTTTTGGATCATTGGCTGAAAAAAGAATATCTCCTGAAAATATCGCCAAACTTCAGAAAAATCTTGTCCTTTCACATTCAACAGGAGTAGGACCTCAATTGTGCGAGGAGGCAGTCAGAGCGATGATGTTCATGCGAGCCTGCGTTATGGCACAGGGTTACTCTGGAGTTAGTGTTGATGTTGTAAAAAGACTCCTTGATATGCTGAATCTTAGAGTTCATCCTGTCGTCCCGGTTTTTGGTTCCGTGGGTGCATCAGGTGACCTTGCTCCTCTTGCTCATCTTGCCTTACCACTGATTGGTAAAGGCGAAGTAATTTTTAAAGGTGAAAAAATGAGTGCTGAGAAATTCTACAGTAAAACTGCACTTTCACCACTCACTCTGAAATCAAAAGAAGGTTTAGCTCTTTTAAATGGCACACAGTATATGACATCTCTTTCAATATTTTCCTTAAAAAGAGCAGAGTATATAAGTAGAGCTGCTGACATTGCAGGAGCACTTACTCTTGAATCTTTGCAGGGAATACCTTCCGCTTTTGATAAAAGAATTCATAACCTCCGTCCCCATCCCGGACAGATTCAAACTGCAGAGGATATCAGAGAGCTAATATCCAAAAGCAGTTTAATATTTTCAGAGAGCCAGAAAACAAGAGTTCAGGATCCTTATTCGATACGATGTCTTCCCCAGGTTCATGGAGCAGTTAAGGATTCTCTTCAATATATAAAAACCGTAATCGAGATAGAGATAAATTCAGTGACAGACAATCCTCTGATATTCCCCGATGACAGAGAAATTATTTCCGGGGGTAATTTTCATGGACAACCCGTTGCAATAGTTATGGATATGTTCACACTTGCTCTTACTAATCTCGGAGGTATATCAGAAAGAAGAATTGATCTTCTTCTCGATTGGAACAGAAGTGGCTTACCTTCTTTTCTCACTTTGAATCCGGGTCTTGAATCAGGTTATATGATTGCTCATTTAACAGCGGTTTCTCTTCTCAATCTTTTAAAAACTTATTCTCATCCTTCAAGCTCAGATTCCCTTCCTACTTCAACAGGGAGAGAAGATCATGTTAGTTTTGGCTCCAATGCTGCCTGGAAAGCTTTACAATCCACTGAATTGATATCACAAATAATCGGAATTGAAATTCTCGCTGCCCTTAGAGCAATTGATCTGATGTCCTTTCAAGATAAACTTGGAATAGGAACAAAAAAAGCTTATAAATTAATAAGAGAACACATTCCTTTTATCAGAGAAGATCATATTCTATCTGAAAAGATAAAAGCAATTGGCGAGATGGTAATCAGCGGAAAATTAAATGATATTTAAACCCTGATGATTTTAGACATTTAAAGCTCTGTCAATAGCAGGCTTGTTAAATCCAATAATTATCTTTCCACCTATATCAATAACGGGAACACCTGTCTGACCACTTTTTTTTATCATTTGCTGTGCAGCCTTTTGATCTCTTGAGACATCTATATCTTTGAAATTTACTTTTTTTTCTCTAAGGTATCTCTTCACAGAACCACAATAAGTACATGCCGGTGTTGAGTAAATTGTAACTGTCATATGAACCCTCCATTTTATTAATTTGAATATTTCTTTAAATAAAAATATATTGACTTAAGTAATAATGACAATAGAGGGTCGGGGTTTGCATTTTTGCATTTTTATGGTTAATAATTTTGAAAATGAAAAATTTAGAAAATTAAATTCCTTATAACTTAAACTTGATACTTGTTTTTTATTCTTTACAACTTGTAACTTACAATTACATTTATTTTTCACGTTATTGTCAAGAAAACCGTGAAAACAGCGTTATTTTTTCTAATATTTCACGGTTTTGATTTTATGATTTTAATTTTTCTCGTTAAAGTATTATCATCAGGTGAAAAATGTTTTGAATTGGTGAAGAATTTCAGATAATTATCATGTAGGGACGATTCCAAATCCGCCCTATTATTTACATATTTTAGAGCAGGTTTGGAACCTGCCCCTACTTAATCCTATGTAAAAAAATATCCCATAATTCAACTTTTTATAATGCCCTACAACGATGAGTGTATGAAAAGTTGCTTATTGCGAGTTAGTTACCTGTAAAATAAAACACTTTTTAAACGGACTACAATCCTTGAATTTACTACTATTTCACCTAATTTTATATACATTATTGTGTGCTTTTGTTTAAAACGCAAACACTTTATTTATTGATTTTTTCTTCTTCTCAATTTCATTATTAATCTTTTTGGTTATATCCTCAATCGTGTTTGGATGACATTTCTCT
>CBDUTX010000092.1:0-7749 GCA_965370235.1 uncultured Desulfuromonadaceae bacterium
AGAATTAGATAAAACATATGTCTTTTTTACAACTCAAGGCTGTAAGTAAGCATTATTCAGCTGTAAGGGCTTTAGAACCTATTGATCTGGAAGTTCAGAAAGGTGAATTTTTAGTTCTTGTTGGTCCTTCAGGATGCGGAAAATCAACCATTCTCAGGCTTATTGCAGGTCTTGAAAAACTTACTACCGGATTTATATATCTTGATGGGAAAAAGATAAATGATCTGGAACCCAGTGATAGGGATATTGCAATGGTTTTTCAAAATTATGCATTATACCCCCATATGAAAGTCAGGGATAATCTCGCTTTTTCACTTAAATTGAGGAAGTATTCAAAAAAAGATATAAAAAACAGAACAGAAGATACTTCAAAATTGCTCGGAATTGAAAATTTACTTGAAAGATACCCAAGAGAACTTTCAGGTGGTGAGAGACAGAGAGTTGCTGTTGGAAGGGCAATTGTACGGCATCCGAAACTATTTTTATTCGACGAACCTCTTTCAAATCTTGATGCAAAATTAAGAATTCAGATGAGAACTGAAATTTCACGTCTTCATAAGAAACTTGGAGTTACGATGATCTATGTAACTCATGATCAAACTGAAGCCATGACAATGGGAGACAGGATTATTGTGCTTGCTTCGATGAGAGAGGAAAATATGGGAGGAGTGATAAAGCAGATAGGTAAACCCATGGAATTATATTACAATCCGGAAAACAGTTTTGTTGCCGGTTTTATTGGTTCACCTGCAATGAATTCTATCAAGAATGCTGTAATCACTGATGAGGGAAGTATAATAACAGATAATATCCCTGGTTTAGTGTACGGGAAAATAAAAAAAGATATTAAAGGTGAAGTACTTATCGGGTTCAGACCTGAAAGTATTGAAATAAATTCAAACAGAAAATCATTAAAAATGGAGATTGAATTGGTTGAAAGAATGGGATCAGAAACCATTATTCACCTTAAGTATAAAAAATTGAATCTCGTCGGAAAAGATTTCAGTACACATGATTTTAATATTGGAGATATCGTTAATATAGCTGTTTCTTCTGAAAAGATCTTTATGTTTGATATTTCTTCCGGTAAGGTGCTGACTTGATCGAGCGAGATATGAAAGTAGTCAACTCTCTCGGTATTCATGCAAGACCTGCAGCACTACTTGTTAAAACGCTGAGTGGATTTGAAAGTAATGTGTCTTTTGAAAAAGATAGTTTAAAGGTTAACGGTAGAAGTGTTCTTGGTGTGATGATGCTTGCAGCACCACAGGGTTCGTTTATTACAGTAGAAATTGATGGTCATGATGAAAATGAATGTATGCTTGCTATAGAAGAAGTATTTGCCAGAGGGTTTGATGAAGAATAAAAGACAGGATTTTAGATAAATGGAGAAAAAAGAGGAGATAGTCAGGAGGGGTTTGTCAATAAGTTCTGGTGTTGCTATAGAAAAAGCATTTGTTTATAAGGTTTTTAAAAAAAGAGATGAAAAACTTCAGGAAATCCTTCACTCAAAAAGTGAAGTTTCAAAGAATGTCAAAAAATTTGTTACTGCAATCGCTCATGCAAAGTCAACCTTAAGTCTTCAGAGAAACAGATTAATTGGAAAGACAAAAAAATACCATCTCGGAATATTTGAATTTCAGACCTTTCTTCTCGAAGACAGCTCATTTATCGGAAAGATAAGAGAACAGATTGAAGTTAATAAAAAATCTGCTTACGCTGCTGTAATTGCAGTGACAGATGAATTATCTTCAAAGATGAAAAACACATTTGAAGATATTAAAGATGTCGGAAATTTGATATGTTCATATCTCAATGAAGAAGAAACATATATAACGGATATTCCCGAGGAAAAACCCTTTATTCTGATAACAGATATTTTAACTCCATCTCTTGTTTCATTCCTTGTCAATAGTGAGGTAAAAGGAGTAGCCACTGAGCTTGGAGGGAAGACATCACATGCTGTTATACTTTCTGAGAGTCTCGGTGTTCCTGTTGTTGTTGATATCCCTGACATTACTGATCAGGTGAAAACAGGGGATTTGGTAGGAATGGATGGTGACTGCGGAAAAATTGTAATTAGTCCTACTAAATTAAGATTAAAAGCACTGAAAAGACTTCAGAAATGGCATAAGAGGTTTCACAACCGGCTTCATCGTGAAGCAAAAAAGTATGCAAAAACCATTGATAATATAAAAATCAATATTTGGGCTAATATTGAGTTAATCTCTGAATTGAATTACATCATCGATTCCGGAGCCGAAGGTATTGGACTTTACAGAACTGAATTCATTTTTCTTGATAATCCTAACAGGTCTTCAGATATTGATCTTCAATATAATATATATAGATCTGTAGTTACCGGAATGAGCGGAAGACCGGTAATATTCAGAATGGTTGACATCGGTGTTGATAAAGTACCTTATTTCAGTGATGGTAAAGGTGAAACCTGGACTGAAGAAGCAAATCCTGCCCTTGGTTACAGAGGTATCAGGTTAATAAACGGACACAGGAATGAGATAATCATTCCACAGCTAAAAGCGATTTTAAAAGCATCAGCATATGGACATGTCAAGATCATGCTTCCAATGGTCTCACTAATCGAAGAAGTTGTTGAATTTATCAGATTACTTGAGATCTCGATGAAAAATCTTGGAAGTGAAGCACCTTCAAGAAGACCATCTCTTGGAATTATGCTGGAAACACCTTCATCTATTATTCTGATCGATAAATTTGCAAAATATGTAGATTTCTTCTCAATTGGTACAAATGACCTGACTCAATATGTTCTTGCAGTAGACAGAAATAATGCACGTGTTGCTTATATGTGGGATCATTTTCATCCGGCTGTTCTGGCATTGGTGAAACGGGCTTTGGATTACTCTAAGAAAACAGATATACCCATCAGTATTTGCGGAGAAGCTGCAGGAGATCCTTTTGCTGCAGCTATATTCATAGGATTCGGAGCAAATACTCTGAGTTTGTCTCCAGGTAGAATCGCTGAAATAAAACACTTTATACGTCAATGGGATTCTGAGGAATTAAAAGTTTTAGCTGATGAAGTGCTGAATTTTGAAACGGCTGAACAGGTAAGAGAATTTATCAAAGGGAGATTAAAAGTTGGGATATTGTAAAGATAATAAAATGCTTGAATGGATCAATTGCTGGGATGAAGATTTTCTAAACGGCTACAAAAAAACATTAAATCTGATAGTTCCGAAAGCAGAGAAAATGTTATGTTGGGGAATGGGGGGATCAGGGATAGGAGGTAGGATACTTGAAGACATCGCTTCATTTGCAGGATCAAAACAAGTATCAGGAAATGGAGGGTATTCAATCCCTAACTGGGTAGATAACGATACATTGTTTATCTCTATCAGTTATTCAGGTAATACCGAAGAAACTTTAACTGCTTTTAATACTGCACTTGAGAAGAGGACAAAAATATTGGTTCTTACTTCAAATGGAATACTTGAAAAACTTGCAGAAGAGCATAATTTTGATTATATAAAACTTCAGCCCGGAAGAGCTCCAAGAGCAAATCTCAGTGAAATGCTTGGAGTACTACTTGGGATTGCAGAAATAGGTGGATTCATACACTATTCCCTTGAAGATGCAGAGAAAGATAAGAACAATATTAAGTATTACTTGAATCAAGATTTAAAATATTTAAAAAAAATTGCAGAAGAAGTTTCAAAAAGAGATAGTGTCTTTGTAGGTAATGAAAAGTTCAAATCAGTTGGATTGAGATGGGTTACTCAGCTAAATGAAAATGCAAAAAAACAGGCGGAACATATTTGGCTTCCTGAGATGAATCATAATTTTGTCGTTGGAAAAGTTAAGGATAATCAATCTTTTATATTTTTTGCTCTTGAAAAATTTGAAAGTGAGAAAGATAAAAAAAGAAGACTTATTACTGAAAAAGTTCTAAAGGAAGAAAATGAAAACATTACTGTTCATTCTATTTCTATTGATGAAGACAATTACATCAGTGCTATTTTGAAATTATTGATTTACTCTGATGTGTTCAGTATATTTACAGCAGAACACCTCGACGAAGATCCTTTACCGATAAAACCTATTGAAAAACTGAAGAATCTTATGAGGGAGTAGTCGTGAGAGTTATTATCCCTGCAGCAGGAATTGGTAAGAGGTTAAGACCTCATACTCATACAGTGCCGAAAGTTCTTTTGAGGCTTGCCGGCAAACCAATTCTCGGACATATAATGGATCTGCTTGAAAACATCAGTGTATCCGAACTGATTTTTGTTATCGGATATAAAGCTGATAAGGTTAGAAAATATATTGAAAACGAATATTCAAGATACAATCTCAGATTCGTATATCAGGAAAAAAGAGAAGGACTCGGTCATGCAATATACAGCACAGGAAAAGCTGATAAAAATACATTGATCATTCTCGGAGATACGCTTTTCAGGGCAGATTTAAAATCTATTTTCCAACCTGGGGAGAATTTGATAGGTGTTAAGCAGGTTGACGACCCGAGACGTTTTGGTGTCGTAGAGCTTGATGGTGAGGGAAATATTAAGAAGCTGATAGAGAAACCTAAAGAACCGACAAGCAACCTCGCTGTTGTTGGAATTTACTATATATCGGATTTCAGGGATCTTTATAATTCATTGGAACACATAATTAAAAGTAATATAAGGACATCAGGAGAGTTTCAACTTACGGATGCACTTGAAGATATGGTTAAAAATGGTTTTCAATTCTCTGTTTTTGAGATAGATCAATGGCTTGACTGCGGTAAAAGGGAGACAATGCTTGAAACACAGAAGATTCTGCTAGACGAGAAGGATGGTAAATATGAAATTCCGGGAAGTGTTATAATTAATCCTGTTTCAATATCACCTGATGCGATAATTGAAAATTCAGTTGTCGGACCTTATGTTGATGTTGCAAGTGGCAGCAAAATTAAAAATACCATAATTTCAAATTCAATACTCGGAAAGAACTCCATCGTTGAAAATGCAATTCTCGATTACTCGATTATCGGTGATAATGCAGTTTACATAACGAGATCTCAGAATGTCAATATTGGTGATTCATCTGAGGTATTATCATATTATAAAAAGGAGTATTAGGTGAACAGATCTCTATTTACATCAGAATCAGTAACAGAAGGACATCCTGATAAAATCTGTGATCAGATATCAGATGCGATAGTTGATTCGGCAATTGAACAGGATTTAAACAGTCGCGTTGCCTGTGAGGTTCTTACAACAACAGGACTTTTCCTTGTCGCAGGTGAGATAACAACAGAAGCTTTTGTCAATATACAGGATATAACAAGAGAAGTTATCAAGGATATCGGATATACAAATCCTCACTATGGTTTTGATTGTGAATCATGTTCTGTTCTTGTTTCGATACACTCACAATCTAAGGATATAGCAATTGGAGTGGATACAGGAGGTGCTGGAGATCAGGGTATGATGTTCGGATATGCTTGCAGGGAAACGAAAGAACTTATGCCTCTTCCTATTATGCTGGCTCACAGAATCGTTAAAAGACTGGCAGATTACCGTAAATCCAGCAAGGAAAGTTTTATCAGACCTGATGGAAAAGCTCAGGTTACGGTTGAATATGATGATGGAAAACCTGTAAGGATTGATTCTATTGTCGTAAGTACACAGCATTGCCCGGAAGTAGATGATAGTGAAATATATGAATGTGTTAAAGAAGAAGTTATCAATGATGTTATTGAAGACTCTCTTATAGATATAAATACAAAATACTTTATAAATCCAACGGGTAGGTTTGTTCTTGGAGGACCTGCTGCAGACACAGGTTTGACAGGAAGAAAGACGATAGTTGATACTTATGGAGGTTATTCAAGGCACGGTGGAGGTGCATTTTCCGGTAAAGACCCTACAAAAGTCGATAGAAGTGCAACATATATGGCAAGATATATTGCCAAGAACATTATAGCTGCAGATATGGCAGACAGATGTGAGATACAGATAGCTTATGCTATTGGAGTTCAGGAACCGGTGTCATTGCTTGTAGATACATTCGGAACAGGAAAAGTATCTGATGAGGAAATAATTGAATGTATCAGGAAAAATATTGATTTAACTCCTCATGGAATTATTAGCAGATTTAATCTTAAAAGACCGATATTCAGAAAAACTGCATGTTACGGTCATTTTGGCAGGGAAGATGAAGGTTTTCCATGGGAATTGACTGATATTGCTGATATTTTAGCAAAGTCGTTGTAAAAGTGAATTATGCTTCTTATGTGAGGATATTTATAATTATCCTTACATTTGCCATAGCTTTAGTTTCAATTTCAGCTTTGATACTTACAGAACGTGCTATAAAAATTAACAGGAATCTTCTCGAATTTTCTATAGAAATTGAAGCAGATATCTTGACTGAGACCCTGCATGAAATTGATAATGAAGATATCTCGATTTTCAGATCTTATTTTGATCTTATATCGCTTGAACCTTCACAGGATGATACAGCAGGAATGATTACGGCACAGGTAAGAATGAAAGATGGAAGAATGTTAGTTCTAGGAAGAAAATCATATTATATAGATGAGTTGAACAGGTATAAAAATATAATAACACTTGTTTTGGCATTCATTCTTGTTCTTGAATTTATAGCAATATTTATTTTCACTAAAGAAAAGGTTGTAAAACCTTACAAAGTCATGGGTGAGCTGACCGGATCCGAACCAACACCTGAGGGAATAGTTGAAAAATTCAAAAAGATGGTTCTTGAGCTTGAAGAAAATAAAAAAGAACTTGAAATTCTATATGAGCATGAAAGAAATAAGGTTATAAGTATTACTGAAAGAAGTACTTCTGTTCTCGACAACTTGAGAGTTGGAGTAATAGATATAGATATTGATGGTAAAATCAGAAAATTCAATTCGGTTTTTTCAAAGATGTTTAAAGAATCTGGTATATCTGAAAATATTGAATTATCCTCAACAAATCTTCCCAAGAAATTAAAGGACTCTTTGAATCTGGCATTTAATGATAGAAAATTTGATACTTATAGGATTAATATATATGACAGTATTTATGAAGTTATTGTATCTCCTGTTTATGAGATAGAAGAGTTCTCAGGTATTTCACTGACAGTATATGATATTACAGAAGTTGTTTATCTTGAGAGAATTGTGATGACAAAGGAAAAAATACAGTCCTTAGGTGAAATGTCTGCCGGTATAGCACATGAATTCAGGAATTCAGCCGGTGTAATTCTTGCTTCGGCAAAATTACTTTCAAAGAAATACAGTGATAAATCCATTGATATTCTGCTTGATGAAACAACTTCGTTAATGAATACAATAGAAAAATTTCTTCAACTGATAAAATCAGATGAAATTAAATTTGAAAGATTTAAAATAGAAGAATTGGTAAAAGAAATATCCAACAATTATAAATGGGATTTTAAATATATTTCCTCTGTGGAATTTATTGATGGTGACAGGGATTTGATCAGAAGAGCACTTATAAATCTTTTTAAAAATTCAATTGAAAACGGCAGTTCTGATAAAGATATAAGTGTAGATATCAACGAAGATGATAGTTGGTATAAAATTGAAATTTCTGATAAGGGAAGGGGGATTAAAGAAGATGAGATTGATAAACTTAAAGCTCCGTTTTATACTACAAAAAATGACGGGATCGGTCTTGGATTATCAATAATTGAGAAAATAATGGATTTACATAATGGATCTTTGAAAATAATTCCTGAGAAAATCGGATT
>CBDUTX010000093.1:0-7691 GCA_965370235.1 uncultured Desulfuromonadaceae bacterium
GCGTTTCCTTGATAAGTCTTGACGAAAATGGAAGTTTATTTAAATTTTTAATTGCAATATTTAATGCAGAAATATAATTCTGTACTTCCTCCCAGTCACTTCTTTTTTCTTCTTTAACATCCTCTTTATCCAAAAGTACATCTTCAATATTTGTCTTTGTTCCTTCAATCTTACTTGACTTTGTTGCTTCTTTGAGAATATGCATACTAATAAACAGGTCAATATTAGGAATGTATTCAGAATACATATCTAGCCTACCCAGCTGTCTATCTGCCTGACTAAGTAGATTCAATAATTCCATATTCTCTATAATCCATTGCTTATTAATTTTATTAGGCTGAAAACTCTTAAAAGTCCCCTGATTAATATATGTCCCTGCTTTAAAACTCTTCATTTCTTTCCTTTTTTAAACAAAGATAACTCTCATTTAAGAAATAGTCAATATATTTAAATAAGCATCTTATTAAATTAACAATTGGGAGTATTTATTAATTAACAAAAGATCGTTTTTAATGTTTGCTAACGACTGTGTATATTCAATTGCATATATTCCCTTAAATCGGTGGTACAAGCACAATTGTCTATATTTTTCTTTTATCATTTATTAAACTCCTTCACTTAAAAAAACTCATCTAATGGATTTTTAATCTTATCAATAATCCCTTGAGATACATTAGTATAAATCTCCATTGTTTTAGAGCTGTTATGTCCTAACAATTCTTGAATATACCTTAAATTTGTGCCTTGTTCAAGTAAGCCGCTTTGCGGCAGAGATCCAAAAATTTTAGTTCTCCTTCCAATATAACATAACTCTATTTCAATTATAGTTACCAGTCAAACCTACTTCTTATAAGCTTTGATGGTTCGTATTTTAATGACAATAAATGATTAGTTAGCAGTTTCCGATCTATTTCCCATAATGAGTTCGTACACGATGTACAGTAATTAATTTATTTTAATTCAATTAATAATCAGGACAAAACACACATAATTATTATCTATGACCTTATTATCTATTGATCTAATTCTACATATTAAATTGATTTTTTATATCATTCAATTGTTTATCAATTATTCTTCTATTCTTCAGATTTTGGATAATTTTATATTATTTTTGCATCGGACAGGGGCAAGCCCTGTCCCTACAATATTTCTGTTGGGGGAATCCTGTCAAATATTCTTCTAGGATGGGAGGTGGTTGGGCTCTGTGGTTAAATATTTCTTAATTAGAAATACTATCTTCCGCCTGAAAAATGATATTCTCTTCATCCTTACTTATCAAAGTTGAATCATTAAGATTAATCTGAAGTGGAAAACACTGTCCTGAATAAACATAATTGAAAATACAATCCGCCCATAACTGATAAGCTATGTTCTTCAGATGAAGACCTTCTATAGTGTATTCCCTTTTCATATCACCTTCTTCGTCAGCAAAAACCGAATGAAGGTCTATATATGTTATATTATTACGTTGAGAATAAAGACTTTCAACAACACAGATGAGAATATTATTCAATGAATCTATAGCAGGATTTAATCTTGTAAAAACTCCTGCTGTAGGAAAGATACTGTGCACATAAATTTCAATGTTGGGGAATGTATCAAGAATATTGTATATAATATTCCTATAACCTTCCGATAGTTCCTGAATGGTTCTCCTTCTGTCACCTATATCATTTATTCCGACCAAGAGGAAGACTTTTGACGGCATAAGGTCATAACAGGATTCCTTCATTCTTTTAAGAATTCCACCGTCATTCCCCAGACCAATTCTGTCTCCTGTTATTCCTCTGTTGTGAGCGTTAACACCCGGAAAATATTTATCCAATTCAAAAGCTTCTACTATTGAATTACCAATAAAGACAACACCTCCCGGGATTACATTTTCATTCTCTATATTAAAATGATATATCTTCTGTCTGTAGAATTGTCTCTGCTGTTGATTTACAAATTGATTCCCACTCTCATCTGTGACATCCTGAGACAGCAAGATAAAAAATATTAGTATCTTTACAGAGCTAATCACCAAATGTGAAATCCTCCTTAATTAGATCAATTATTTCATCTGCAACAAGCTGCCCTCCTGCACGTGTCATGTGAATTCCATCTTCACCCCTTGCCTGAATCTGTCTTCCGTTTGCAGTGATATATGTCGTGTAATTTCCGCTTACATCACCGAGAACAGGAATTGTAGAAACATAAGTGGCTTTGGGATTATTTCTGCAAGCTTCTTCAAACAATGTATTTAAACTCTGCATCCTTCCATTATAACCGGACGATCTCATAGGAGGCATGCCTACCCAGTATATGTGATCACTGTAAGTGCACAATGTATCAATAAAATTCTTTAAACGAGTCCTGTAAACACCAAACCACTCATCGGTACCGTAATTATAAATTACTCTATCCATTTCAAAGTTCTGTGCATCATTTGTGCCCATCATTATTATTACAGCATCATAATTCCCTTGATCGTATAATTGCTTGATCTGAGCAGACCAGTTGTAGAAATCAGGTCTTGAGAGTCCTGATGAAACTTTATAATGCCTGTGAGGAACCATGGTTTCATCGGAGTTTAAAGCTCTCAGGAGCATAGTTCCAAGTCCGTCTCCCATCATAGAATCACCGATCAGCAGAACTGAAAGTGGAGATGATAAAGTATAAACTACAGTATTAGTATTATCGGGAACTACGTGTGTAGAAGCTATTTCCGTAATCTGTTCACTTTGAGTACTCGTTTGGGAGATATAAGTTTCATCAGATGCAGCAATCCATCCGGCTTCTCTTTCTTTTCCCATTGCAAAATCAAAAGACTTTTTAAATATATTTCTTGGAAAATCAAGCTTCATTTTTGAAGTTACGGAATAAAGAGGCTCTGTAGTATCTATAAAAAAATTCCTTGTACTTCCGATATTTAACCTTTTAGCCCACAAGTACAGTCCGGTTGCATCAAATATGAGAACAACAAGCATACAGACCAGTAAAATTATTGAAACATCACGAAGTGAGTATTTCTTCTCATCTTTAAAGTTTACCATATAATCCATAAATCAAATCCTCCCTAAAACCTGAAATAAATGAAAGGAGCAACTCCTTCAGGTCCAAAGGCACTTATCATTACAAGCAATACACCTAATATTATACCCTGCAATACAATAGGAAGTCTACTGAACCTGTCTCTTATCCATTGTCCCGGTTCAGGTGGTATGAAGTGCATACCTATTCCGATTACAATGAGAAAAACCACAAAAGGAGTCAACAATGTCACAGGAACTGATAAATTGCCAAGAGCTTTAAAATACTCTATTGCTAAAGAAAAAGATCTGGCTCTAAAAAAGACCCAGCCAATACAGACAAAATGAAATACAAGAAAAACAGAAATTATTTTTGCCCACAGCGAATTTCTTTCTAAATTTTTCAATGAAAATTTTTCCATTATCAATCTCTCAACACTTAAACCAAGACCATGCAACCCTCCCCAGAACACAAAATTCCATGCAGCTCCATGCCATAATCCTCCAAGAAGCATTGTTATAGCAAGATTTCTGTATGTTTTCCACTTTCCTTTCTTTGATCCTCCCAGGGGAATATAGAGATAATCTCTGAGCCAGGATGAAAGAGATATATGCCACCTCCTCCAGAAATCCTGTATCGTCTGTGCTCTGTATGGAAAGTTGAAATTATCCGGAAAGTAATATCCCAAAAGAGCAGCAATTCCTATTGCAATCTCACTGTAAGCACTGAAATCACAGTAGATTTGAACTGCATAACCATAAACAGCAAGAAGTACTTCAAAACTGGAGAAAACAATTGGGTCTTCAAAAACCGGATCAACCAACTCTGTTGCAATATAATTTGCAATTATCACTTTTTTGAACAGACCTGCAATTATTAGGACAAAAGCTCTTCCAGCTCTTATCTGGTCTACCTTGGTCTTTTTTAGCAGTTGAGGTATAAAATCCTTTGCTCTAACAATTGGTCCAGCTACGAGCTGTGGAAAAAAGGATATGTAAAGCAATATATTAAGAGCTGATTTTGAAGGAGGAATCTCTTTCCTGTAAACATCAATAACATAACTCATCGCCTGAAATGTGAAGAATGATATACCAACAGGAAGTATTATTTCAAGAAGAGGAATATGGAAGTGGAAACCAATTTTTGTAAACAAGTTGACAAGTGAAGTTGTAAAAAACCCGTAATATTTAAAAAATCCTAGAATAGTCAAATTCCATCCAACAGCAAATCCAACAATAATTTTCCTTGAATGATCTTTATCCGCACTCCCCAAGCCTAAACCAAAAATATAATTTCCTATCGAACATCCAAATAGAAGGAGCATAAAACGCCAGTCCCAGAATCCATAGAAAAAATAACTTGCAGCTACAAGAAATAATTTTCTTGATGTCTGTTTGTTTCTCAATAACCAACTTACTATAAAAACAATAGCGAAGAATATTCCAAATTCAACTGTTGGGAATAACATTAATTTCTACTCCCGAGAAGAAAAGTCAACCCATTTGCCATCGCACCTCGTACACCGTTTATGTGATCCCCATCGAACACCTCGTACATATATCTCTCATCAGGTAGAAACTTTTCCAAAAAACTATTAGCTTTTTCATAGTACCTCAAAGGAACAACTATATCTTTTCTTCCAATACCAAGGTATAATTTTTTAATACTCTCTGCATTATTCGTATATTCCAAATTAATGAGAATATCATATCCTTTTCTTTTCCAGTTATTGTAAAGATCATCAAACACATAAATTTCCTCAGGACCAGGCGCAAAGGGCATTTCATGACCATTTTGACCAAAGGATAGGAACATATAATATACAAGTCTTGTAAAAAAATGTGTGTCATTCCATAATTTACTATTTCTCCAGACTCCTTCTCTTTTGACAAATTTCAACCAGTCTTCAACCATATCAACGCTTAAAATACCTGAAATGGAAGCTATTTTTGAATATATCTGAGGATATTTCATACCAAGATAAAGAGAAGCAAATCCTCCCATGGAATGTCCAAACAGAACGAGATCACCTTTTTTATATGATATGTTTTCTTCCATCCATATATCAATCCATTCAGGTAGAGCTTTAACAATAAAATCTTCCCATTTCCCAAAAGAGTCCGAATTTACATAGAAACAGCTCCCCATAGAAACACTAGGATCAACTACAATCCCGATAACACAGGGAATATCCCCGTTTTCTACAAGCGAATCGAAAATATCTCCCATTTTGAGAAAATCCACATACCATAGAGGATTACCGTCAAATCCGGGAAGGAATATTACAACTTGTATCTCTTTTTGAGCGGGATCAATAAGTGAACTTTCCGGATAAAAAATCAAAGCATCTACTTCCATAAAACCATATTTTTCATGATCAACATTTATTGTTACAAAATCATTATTGTACATAGTGACAGACATAATGAGATGATAAAATACAAAAATAAATTCAATCACTTCTAACCTTTAAATATTATCAACTTCCAAAAAAACGGACTAATATCCCGCAAAGAAGGTTTCAGATAATATTTTTCTCTGAGAGACTGAAAGAATTCTGAAAGACAGTATTTAATTTTCTCTTTTCTTGTCTCATTTTTTACTCTGACATGGAGACTATCAAAAGGAATGGGATGACTCGATGAAAATTCTTCAAGTTTGATAAATGCCCACCCGTCAATCGTTTTAAATAATTCAGATGCATCACCAATTTCAAGATCTTCCATAACAGGTTTTAAAGTACCCGCTGTGTTCTTACTTCTCCAGCCTGCATCACCTCCTGATGATGCTGTCGGATGATCTGAAAACAATCGCGCAAGTGAATCCATATTGTAACCTTTATTGACAAGAAGTCGAATAGAATCAGCAAAAAAGCTGTCCGATATAAGAATAATCCTGTATCTGTATTCATCAGAAGTATAGTAATTTTCAATGTTTCTTTCATAAAATGCTCTCATTTCATTGATATCAACATAAATAGTATCTGTTACTGTCTTTAAATACTTTGTATAAATATACTCATCTTGTAGAAATCGTATTTTTGCTAAAGTCCATGGATTGTTCAGATATTCGATATTCTCATTTACTATGATATCCTGATAAATTAATTCATTCTCGATTATTAACCTGAGATAAGTTGTATCACCAAGTTTTGGAAACAATCCTTTTCTTCTCAATCTGACAAGCATTTCACCAAGTGTAATCTCTTTGTCCGAATATCTGACAAGGATTCTCTGTGAATCAACAGGAGATATATTTGGAAAATTCGGGATTATGCTTTCAGTAAATTTTGCACTGTCAACTTCAACAAGAAATTCCATTGTTGATTGTATATAACTTATATCAGCTTCATCAAGACTACTCAGTATATCAATAACTCTTTCTTCTTTTTCTCTAGTAGAACGTAAAAAGTCGAACCATTCGTCCGGCATAGTATCAATGTCAATAATACCAATGGGCTTGGATGAAAGTCTGACAGGCAAAACATAAGTTGTGGGAAATCTCACAACCTTACCTACATTATAATCTTCCATCGAGAAAATATCTTCTCTGATATGATCCATTAGATTTTCCCAGGTCAAAGATGCGGAAATTGAATAATAATAATCAGACTTACTGAGATATTCAGAATAGATTATTTCTGATAACTCAGTGCTGTCATTATTATACTGAGAGAGTTTTTCAGCTATCTCCTCTGCCATGGTAGAATCTCTTGTCATTAAAAAAAATACTTCTATTTCGATATTTCTATTCGAAAGAATGTCTTCAATGTATTCATCGTTCAGATCAATGAATTGATCTAAAGTGCTGATATAATACTGATCATATAAAATCTCTTTCTCAATTGAATTAATTGAAAGACTTTCTCCGGACCAATATCCATTCTCTATTGCATCCAGAACAAGATATTTCTGGTTCAAAAAACTTTCAATATCACTACTTTTTTCTTTTTGAAAAACAAGATAATCATAAATATTTACTTCCTCAGGATTTCCTGCGAGAACATTCTGAGAAATTGCAAATAGTACATAGAATAAAATATAAATATATTTCATAAAATCCTCCTTGATAATACAATTTTTAAATATTAGATTTAATATACTCTCTCTCTATTGTAAATAAAAAAAATTATTATCTGATGTTGACATAATACTTTAAAAATGATATGACTATTTTTTTTGAACTATTAATAACCATAGCCTATAAATTGATGAGATAAATGTTTACAATTGTTTGAATAGATTTATAATTTATTTTTGTATTAAGGAGGTGTTAATATAATATGTCAGTTGGTGTTAGAATAAAGCAAAATGAAAGTTTCGAATCAGCTTTAAAAAGATTTAAAAGGGTTTGTGAGCACGAAAGAATTTTAAGTGAGTACAAGAAAAATGAGAGATTTGAAAAACCCAGTGAAGAGAGGAAAAAGAAGTACCTGGCAGCTAAAAGACGTTACCAGAAACGTCATAGTTTTAGGTCTTGATTCCAAGATCAGCATATAAGGATGGACAGAGAAACTTATTCCATCCTGGATTTCCCACTGCTTTTAAAATGGTTAGGGGATCAGGCAACATCGAGTATAACTAGAGAAAAGATTCTCAATTTAAAACCTGGAAAAAGCAGAGAAGAAATAAAAAAACTTCTCTTGATCACTGGAGAATGGATAAATATATTAGAAG
>CBDUTX010000094.1:0-7666 GCA_965370235.1 uncultured Desulfuromonadaceae bacterium
GAATCAAATATATACATTTCATAAGACATATTCCCTGCATATTGATAATAATTTTCAATAACTAAAGGGATCTCTATTAATACATGATCAGGGGTGGATTCCTGTTCATAATGTACAATTAATTGTGAATGTGGTTGCCCAATTCCTGGAATTGTTCCGTAAACAAGACTAAATATTCTTGTTATATATCCATCATTCTCAACTTTTTCCTCAACTTCTAATATATAATCCACTAATATTGAATCGGTTTTTAATTCCATAATTTGTGAAATATATTCTTCCTCCATTGAATTTGTTTCTATATCCTGTGAAAATAAATTCATACTGAATAATAGAAACACGATAAACAATAAATACTTCATTGTTATCTCCTCTTGATCAATTGTTTGTTAATAAATATTTATCCGTCAAATTAAAAAATAATTCTAAATCAAACTAATTCTTTTGTACACAGGTTCATATTTCAATTTAATGAGAATTAAATTTTTGATATTTATTTTTTAGAATATTAAAGACAATAATATGCTAAAATATAATCAGATCAAATATAAATAAAATGATTAGAATACAAAGATATGGATGTTTCAAAATAAGAACCACCTGCAGTAGCTGCGGGCAACCTCTTCCAATCAACGGACCTTATAAACAATTGACCTGCACCAGCTGTTTCAAGGAGACGACGATCTCACCGGATATAATAGCTGATTTCCTCAACGATTTTGAAGAAGAGTTCGAAGGTTTCACCGAGGGTCAGGGAAGCGGGGGAACTCTGATGAGCGGAAGCGGAACCTTTAAATACAGTTACTGGAGACTGGAACCGTATTGCTCTTCCTGCAAAAGTCCTCTTTCAATCCCTGAGGTTTCAGATCACACCATGATAAAATGCGTTAAATGCAATACTGAATATCATGTTTCCCCAGCTCCTCACTGGCTTCGAAATAAAGTACCCTCCCTCAGGTTCTGCCTTACTTCCCAACCACCACCCGAGATAAATGATGATAAGAATATAAAATTCAATGAGCATTCGACTAAGCCTGTAGTGATGTCCTGTCCCCAGTGTGCAGGTGCACTTTCCGTTTCGCAACAAAGCGAGAGGATAATGGAATGTCAATACTGTAATTCTGAGATTTACGTTCCAGATGCTGTGTGGAAAAGACTTCATCCGGTCAGAATAACCGAGGAGTGGTTTGTACTTTTCGAAGGCAAAAATATTAAACAGCTACAGGCGGAAAGGCGGATCAGGGACATAGAGGAAGAAAAGAAAGAACTGAAGAAATGGCGTCTAAAAAATGTTCCGAAAAGAACATTAAATAAATTCATCTTCATTTTCGCTGTTTTTGGAATATTCCTGCTCCTTATAACTTCCATAAGTTTTATACTCTTTTTCCTGGGATACAACCAGCAGGATGTTTCAGAAATAATTTCCAAATTCGTCCCATTTATTCTGATACCAGTTGCCATTCTGATTCCTGTTGTATATGTTTTCCGCACTATGTTCTCTTCACAGATAGGAAAGGGTAAGGAATGCAAGAAAGCAATAGCGCAACTTGCTAAAAAGCACAATTGGAAACATGAAGCAGCTGAATACAGGAGCAGTCTGGGTTATATCAACGCTAAATATCATGGAAGGGATATCGAAATAGACCCCGGTGATGATTACGCTATAGAAGTCAAGATACACAATTCCCCATTCTACATTAAGACAGAACCTCCCGGTTATCCACATGAAGCTGTACAGAGATTTACAACATGGGACAGCAGATTTGACAGCCTCTTTCCTATTCGTTATGCAAATCCAGAGATTGCAGAGAAAATTGAGAAATCAATTGATGAAGCTCAACTGGTCCTATCTCCAATTTATTGGTTCCTTGACCGATGGGAGAAAAAATTAGGCAGATTGAAAATTGACTTTTCAGATGTCGAAGTACATCTAAAACCCGGTCATGTTGAGATGATGGATAGTGGTAATAGATACCTGCTAACCGAAGATCTCGAGCCGCTGCTTGAGGATATGATTATACTCTCTAAGGGTATCGATGCAATAGCTTCCGGAAGTAAACCAGAACTTCCCTAATCAGTATTTCTCAAAAACAATTTAGTGCTGTATTGTACAGGCAGTGTAAGTTCAGTATTTAAGATATTTTTCAGCCTTTTCTTTATTTTCAAGAAATTTTTTCCTCAATTTCTCTATTACTTCATCTTTAATTTTATCGGTTTCCAAATGCTTTTTTTTAAAAGCAAGTTCTGTTGCACTTTGAAAAAACTTCCCAAGGCTTCTGTATCCCCGGAATCCGGATTTAGTTAAAACTTTCCATCTTAAATTCATTCTTTTTGAAGAAGATGAGAGAAGGTTATATTCATATTCGGATAATTCCCCTTTTTTTACCTCATCACCGAGTTGATCTTTTATCCATCCGCTTTCTTTTTTTAAAATTATAATTGCCACGGATATGATAAGTGCTAATCCTCCCCAATTCACTGTCAAGATTATAAAGAACGACAGACAGAAAGTTTGTTGAACGACAAGAACTCCTGCATTATGAAAACCGTGTAAAACAACTGCCAATACCCATCCTGAAAAAGGAACTAGAATTCGTTTGGTAAATCCTTTTGAAAGTCTGGCATAACCAATCGTCGCTCCGATAATAGCAGTCCAGAATGCATGATTGAATCCGAAAATAAAAGTCCTCATAAAAATATTTATAATACCGGCTCCAAAACCACCCTTTGCCATTACAGAGAAAAAATAAAAAATATTCTCTGTCATTGCAAATCCAAATCCGATCATTGCACCATAAATCAAACCATCGAGCTCATCATCAAATTCTCTATGGAATATAAGAACAAGGCATAATAGAGCAAGTGCTTTAAAAGTTTCTTCGACTACAGGAGCACTTACACTCCCGCTGAATAGAGTTGAAAAAAACGTCTGCCCAAAAAATGAAGAAACAGGTATATCAAGTAATATTTCAAATATCAGTGAAAGTATAATTGCAGGAATAGCTCCCCAGAAAAATGATAAAATTAAAAGCCATACCGGTTCCTTTTCATATCTGTCAAGCCACCAGGCTGATAACAAATATATAAATGTTGGAAACAGAGAACCAAAAATTATTACTAAAAAAATAATCATGATAATTCTACTCCCTAATTCATGCTTTTTTGGGATTTTGCAAAATAAACACTAAAAAGAACCCTTCTTCAAAATACTTACAATACTTTCTCTCCATGGAACTTTTAATCTATACATATCATCTATTGTTTTTGATAAATTATAATCAACTCGTCTGATATCAACTTCTATCGATCCGTTTTTCTCGTTCAAAATAGCATAAGAAGCTTTAATATTACCATCAAGTGATGATCCGATACTTCCTGGATTTAAATACAATTTATCACCAATTTTTTTTACAAATGGAATATGCGTATGTCCGAATATGTAAACATCATATTTTTTGAATCTGCTGGTAAAATTGATTTCAGGAAAATCATCATAAATATTTTCTTCATCACTTTCAGGAGTTCCATGAGATATGGATATCTTCCAGTCTTTAAATTCAAGAACTTTTTTCTTTTCCCAGGTACTTATAAAAGAGAGATTTTCTTTGGAAAGTTTATTATAAGTCCATCTGAGATTTGCTCTTAAACCAACAGGTACATTATCATATTTATCATTATGAAAATTTACATCTCTATTAAATAATTTCTCAATAATATATCTGTCATTATTACCGAGCATAAATGTAGATTGTCCGAAATCATTTAATATCTCCATACATTCTTTCGGGTTCGGACCAAGAGATATTACATCTCCATTGAAAATAAAGTGGAATTTTTCTCTTCCAAGCTTGTCAATATCTTCAATTACTTTTTTAAATGCTGCAACATTAGAATGTATATCAGATAAAATGGCTATTGACTCTTTGGATATTTTCAAATATTTCTCACATTATTATTTCATAGTTATAAAAATATTATTTCAGATAATTACATAGAGAAAAAGTATAATAATAATAATGAGATAATGCTAATGAAAATTTAAAATATTTATCAATCTTCTCTAAAGTTGATCAGACAAAGACCCTGCACTGATATGCAGGGTCTTATCAATTATTAATTTCTGTAGATTTTATACCATGTCCCCTGATATTCAAAAATAACATCACCAAGAGCCATGAAGTCACCAATGCCCGGGTCTTTTCTTAACAGATCGAAAAATTTTTCACTCCCATATTCAATATTCTCTGTTCTCTGTCCATCATAGTCGGTTTGCTTCCAGGTTGGACCTTCATTAATAAATGTTTTGCCATTTAAATAATTTATAACAGAATTTACTTCAGTTTGGTAAACTCTTCCTGCTTTCATTTCATCGATTGCTCCTGATAACCTGACAGAAGTACCTCCATAAGCTTCAGATGAAGTTATATCAGCTATTAAGTGCTCGCCAGCTCCACGCATACCCATTTCCCTCATTGGAGCTGGAAGTCCTGCTATATCCTTTTCATCTTCAATAACGAGATAAGATGTATAAGGCGTTACAACACCGAATTCCATTCCGAGCTCAATTATCTCGTTGACAAGCTCTTCATTCTCTCCGTTAAGTCTTATCTCCTTTAAAAGAGTACCTATCTGCCTCATAGCCCAGTATCTCCCTATAAAATCAAGCTCATCATCATATGAAGGTAAATTTACACTGAGACTGTACTCATCCTTCTCCCTTCCTGTATTCCCCTGCATCTCTATCCTCACTCTACCTGCATTCCTGTATCTCCCCGTTACAATAAGCTGCTGACCTTCAAATAAGTCAGGATAAATATGTGGTACTACGTCATATACACCCGCTGAGCCATAACTTATCTCTATATCGGTCATTACCGGATTCGATATCTTACCGTAAAACGAACTTATAGCCAACCTCAGAGAATCTCCGTCATCTACATACTCTGTCAATCCCCTTCCTCCTTCCGCCATAGCATCCATAAGTACTGCATTTATGTCATCTGTCCCTATTCCGAATAAAAACACTCTCGCTCTGTCAAAATCCTCTACCATCTCCACTATCTTCCCCAGATCAAGCTCTCCCACTGTCGGATATCCATCCGTCATAAATACTATAAATGCAGGTCTCCCTTCTGTGAAATCATTCGAAAATGCCTCCTCTAACGACCTCGATATATTTGTTCCTCCCCTCGCCTCTATCCCGTCTATAAAATCCCTTGCTTCCTCTATATTGTACTTACTCGATCCTCTTAAGTCCGTAAACAGAACATCAGTCCCCGATGAAAATGCTATTATATTGAATCTGTCCTCTTCTCCGAGATGATTTACACAATATGTCAATGCCTCTTTCACTCTGTCCATCCTCTCACCTCTCATTGACCCCGACCTGTCGACTACAAAGATTATGTCCTTGGGCATCGTTCTTACCTCATCACTGCCTACTGACGCCAGTAACATAAAATATCCCGGCTCATCCCTGTGCGGCTTATAAGAAAGACAGTTCATTCCAACCTCTTCCTCAGCCAGTGAATAGTACAGTACAAAATCAATATCAGGCTTCACTTCCCTCGCCTCCCAGCTCACCTCAACCTCCCTCGAACTTATGTACTCCACTTCTATATCATGACTCGGACTGTGTATGTTCTTTATCGGCTCTTCACTCTTCAATCTGACTACAACCGAAGCATCCTCAAGAGGTGCAGAGGAAAAACGCTCCGTTGACAACGGATATATAAACCTGTACAGATCTCCATCCTTCCTGACCAACTGCTCGTAATCCATCTCCACCCTGCGCTCTCCTCTCGCCGGAAATGGATATATCCTCGCTTCGAACATGTCCTGTCCTGCATACCTCAATATAGCCGGATCTATCATCCTGCTCACTATGTCCTCGTATATCCTCAAAGCTTCATCCGCATTCATCACCTCTCCATGCAGCTTCTCTCCGTCAACATATAAAACAAAATCCGATATACTCGCTTCCTCGGGTATCGGAAAAATATACCTCCCCTCAACTTCAACATTGTTCGGATTGACAAATACCTGATCTATGTGCACTTTCGACAGTTGATGTGATATCTCGATATCCACTCTGTGATACTTCACCTCTACCTGAATCGGCTCGGGTAACCTCGGTGTAGGAGGAACTATTACAAATCCATCGGACAGTAAACTGCCCGATAGAACCGCTGTCAGTATAATTCCAAATATTATCTTTTTCATTCTAATCCTCATATCTCACATTGATTTTTTCTGCTTTTTCCATGAGTATATCTACAACAAAAGAATCAAAAGAATCATCTTCATCAGTTGAATTATCTTTTATATACTGATCTCTCTGGTGTGATAATTCAGCAATTTTATCAGATATTCTCTGTCTTTCCACTCCGAGGCTGTCAATATAAACCTCTCTTTCACTTTCTGACATGTCTTTTAAAACTTCGGGCAGTTCCTCATCTGAAATATCATTAAGATTTATTTCTCCTTCAATTATTCCACCGAGTAGATCACCTTTTGTTATTGTACCACCTGGTGCTCTTGCTGCTGCGTTGATACTTCTATCTGCGGCAGTAGATGCATACTCCTCTGAGGCTTCTTTATTAACTTCCAGCATTGTTGAAATATCTCCAACTTCATCCCTGGAACCGTACAGAAGAACAGTTCCATAAAGATCTGAGCTCAGACTGGCAAGTTCGTCATCATAAGGTGTCGGTACATCTGCTGTAGTCGAATAATCTATTGAAGTATAATGTCCTTCAGCGAGGTGTGCTATTTCCTTCCAGACTTCTTCTGTATTTGAGTTATTACCGCATCTAATTGCATTGATGACTATCTCCTGCTCTATAGCAGCTTTGCATATCTCAGGATAATGTTCTTCATCATTGTAATCCATATGTGGATCTGCATCTCCAACGAGGAAGATCATCTTCAATACATTATCTGACTCTGACCAGGAAATACTGTCAACAGCATAAGATAAAGCTCTGTTTACATCTTCCTGGAAGTCGCCCCCCCCTTGTGCTCTAACTGCAATCAGTTTACTGTATACTTCGTCAATATCATCTGTCAGATCATAGCCTTTTACTACAAACTCATCTCCTCTGTCTCTGTAGACAACAAGTCCTATTTTCACATCCGGAGTTGGATCACCTGTCATCATCTTATTTGCAATAGACCAGATCTTTCTCTTTGCACCTTCTATCAGACTTGTCATACTTCCAGTTGCATCGAGTACAAAGACGACTTCAATTATTGGGTTATCACCATTATCAATTACTACTTCACTATTTTCTATAAAATATCTTTCATTGACATCCTCGACAGCTCTATCCATAATACCTTCCATTGTGGAGCCGTAAGTTGAAATCAATATTGCAAAAATCAAAACTAATACCGTCATTATAACCTCCCAGGTTATTTTGTTATACTTTTGAAAATATTATACGCAGATAAACTATCAATTATTTCAATTATTTTACAAGATTCAAATTATCAATAATATTTTCCTGTCGCCAACTTTGTATAAATCAATAATTTTTTTATAGATATTTTAAAAACAAATATTGAATAAATATATATCTTATAATATTATTTTAAATATGAACTCAAGATATTTATGAGGAATTAAAGAAAATGAAAAAAATGATTAATAATAATTTTAAAAAAA
>CBDUTX010000095.1:0-7639 GCA_965370235.1 uncultured Desulfuromonadaceae bacterium
TTGAAAATGTTTACAAAAAATTTCATAACAATGTTATTTATAAAGATTTAAACCTAAAAATCGAAGATGCAGAGAGTCTGGTTATAATTGGACAATCAGGTGTCGGGAAAAGTGTACTCCTGAAACACATAATTGGTTTAATGCTTCCTGATTCCGGTTCAGTGATAATTGATGATGAGAACATAGTAAAAACTACCAGCAGTAGATTATATGAAATAAGAAAAAATTTCGGGTTTGTCTTTCAGGGCGGTGCCCTTTTTGATTCGATGAATGTAAAAGACAATATCTCACTCCCTATCAGAGAACATACAAAACTGAATGAAAAAGAGATAAGTTATAAAGTAGCAGAAAAACTTGAACTTGTCGGACTTATGGGAACTGAAAAAATGATGCCGGTTGAATTATCAGGCGGAATGAGAAAGAGAGTTGCTATTGCAAGAGCAATTGTGATGGATCCATCTTACATCCTTTATGATGAACCGACAACAGGTCTGGATCCAATTCTCGCTCAAAGAATCAATCACTTAATTGTGAATTTGAACAAACATCTGGGAGTAACCGGTATTGTAGTAACTCATGATATTGAATCTGCATATGCAATAGCTTCAAGGATTGCAATGTTGTTTCAGGGAAAAATTATTTTTTCAGGTAAACCCAAAGAAGCCGCTAAATCAAAAAATCCATATGTTCATCAATTTCTCAGAGGAGAAATAGATGGTCCGATAAAATTTGGTGAAAATGATTAGATGGTATGTTATATGAAATACAAATTTACATCAGGCTTCGATTTTTTTTAACTCCCTTTTAACAAAAAGGAATTGAAGATGAGTCACAGAGAAAAAAATTTAACGATGAAAGTCGGTCTATTGGTAGTAACAAGTATAATTATTCTCATGCTGGGATTTATTTTTCTTGAAAATATAACATTTAGAAAAAGGGGTCAAAGAATTCAAGCTTCTTTCAACAATATCAGTGGACTTGTTGTTGGTGCAGATGTTCAGGTTCACGGAGTTACAAGAGGAAAAGTTGAAAGTATAATTGTGAAAAGTGAAGCTGTTGAAGTAATCTTTTCTCTTGAGGAAAATATTAATCTTAGAGAAGACGCTTATGCAGCACTTTATCAGGTATCCCTGATAACAAATGAAAAGTTAATCGATGTTTTTCCCGGAACATCATCTACCTCTTATGATACGTCAGGTTACATGAAAACGCTTCCAACTTACAGATTTGATGCAGGGCAGATTTCAGGAGCAATAAGTAATGTTGAAGGTATTATCACCGAGATAAGTGAAGATCTTGATACGACAGCAGGACTATTATTTACAGAAGGAATAAATTTGATAATTAAAACACAATCTGCAGTTGACACAATATCATCACTTCTAACAGAATTAAAATACGCTGTACAGGAAACAAGATACAACATGAACCTTATTGGTTCCGAGTTAAGATATAAGAGCAAAAGAATTGAACCAACACTTGATGCAATTGATTCGACATTGAATAAACTGGATAGTGCCCTGACACTTTTGATAATAATCGAGGATTCAATCGTTCATGGTAAAGGAACACTTGGGAAATTAATTATGGAAGATTCACTGTACTATGATATTCGAAGAACACTGAATTCATTTGAAGAATTAGCCGAAGACATTAAGATGAATCCAAGAAAGTATATAAATCTTGAAATATTCTGATGACAAAAAATAAGTCTTTAAATTTCCAATGCAATAATTGCGGTGAAAAATTTTTAAAGTGGCAGGGACAATGTCCTGCCTGTGCACAATGGGACAGTCTTGTAAATTTACAGAAAAAACCATCTGAAGTTAAACACATTACACTCGATAATTTTTCCGATAATGATCTTGTAAAATTTGAAACTACAATAGGTGAATTTGACAGAGTAATCGGTGGAGGGTATATCAACGGTTCTTCAATCCTGATCAGCGGTGAACCAGGAATAGGTAAATCAACATTGATCCTTCAGATAGCAGATAAACTTTCCCAGAAAGGAAAAAAAATACTATATGTATCAGGTGAGGAAAGTTTAAACCAGATTGCTCTAAGAGCAAAGAGATTAAATATTACATGCGACAACTTGATATTCATCTCTGAAAATGATATCGATAAAGTTTTACAGGTCTGCAGAATAAAAAAACCAGATGTGATAATTCTTGATTCAGTTCAAACTGTCTTCAGTCCTTCAATCGACAGCTCGACGGGAAGCGTCTCACAGGTCAGAAAAATAAGTGAAGACATGAGCCTTTATACCAGGATAAATAACACCGTCTTATTCCTGATAGGACAAGTCACAAAGACTGGAGATCTTGCAGGACCAAGATCTTTGGAACACCTTGTAGATGTGGTTCTATCTGTTGAAGGAGACAGAACTCAAAATTTCCGGATTTTAAGGTCATTTAAAAATAGATACGGTTCAACTGATGAGATAGGTGTATTTCAGATGTGTGAAGATGGTTTAAAAGAGGTAAAAGACGCCTCTGAAATACTTCTTGAAAGAAATATAAAATCTCTTCCCCCGGGCATTGTCAGAGGAACAGCTCTTCAGGGCAATAGAATGTTCATAGTTGAAGTTGAAGCTTTAACAGTAAAAAGTCGATATAGTGTACCTGCTCGTGTTGCAAATGGATTTAACAGCAGAAGACTTTCAATGCTTATTGCAGTGCTTGATAAGTGGGGTGAAATGGATTTAAGCAACACTGATATATATTGCAATATAGCCGGTGATATTCAAATTTCAGATACAAGTCTAGATCTCCCTGTATGTTTGTCAATTTATACAAGCTTCCTTTCAAAAAAACTTCCTGTACAGTTTCTTGCAATTGCTGAAGTTGGTCTTTCAGGAGAATTGAGAAACGTAAAAAATATGGGTCTTAGAATTAAAGAAGCGAGAAGATTAGGATATGATAAAATTTTACTTCCATCTTCGTCAACTTCTGATAAATATTATCATGTAGATAATATTTCAAAAGCATTGGATATTTCAAACAGGATTACATTGTAGTTATTATGAACAGTTTAATAAAAAATATATTTCATCCAAAACAGAAGTTAATTCTGACTCCTTCTGTCATTATTGACGGAAGAATATCAAAGATATTGAAAATACTCTCTATTGAAGTTGATATTGTATACCTGAAATACTGGAGAGAAAAATTCAAAAATTGGGCAAACTCATCCGGACATATGAAAAGAGAAGGAAAAAGAGCTTTATTAATAATTGATGAACTTTCAAAGAATAGTAATATCAAAATCAAAGAAGTAGCTAAAATTAAAAAATTTACAGATCTTTTAAAAGCACAACACAGAGATAAACGGACTTTCATAATTTCAGATGATAATGAAGTTGAGCACCTTGCTCTTCTTTACGGATTTCAGATGATAAGTTTAAATACTCTTGCTTCGATATTCAGAAAAAAATACTGGGTTGGTAAACTAATTGATATCCAGGTTTTTGGCAAAATAGATGAAGATATGTCCAGGGGTATGTTGTCCGATGGAACAATGTTCAATATTTTAAATTCTGAAGTAAAATCAGGGATTAAAAATACATATAGAATTATAAGCATAGTTGATACTGAAAAAGGAGTAACACTGTATCTCAGGATAGATAAAGAAACAAAAAAGAGACAACTGTGGGATTTAGTGCAGTAATTGTTGCAGGAGGTTACGGAAAGAGATTCAGTGCTTTTAAACCAAAACAACTTTTCAATTTATTCGGAATTCCAATCTGGGAATACAGCTTCAATGCCTTTTTAAAATTTTCAAATTGTTCTGAGATAATCCTTGTTGTACCGGAAGAATTTGAGAAGTATTTCAAACTTCCTGAAAACATACAAAAATATACAATTATTGCAACCGGAGGTGAAAGAAGACAGGATTCCGTATTGTCAGGACTAAAACATTGTAATGAAAAATATATCGCTATTCATGATGCAGCAAGACCTTTGATCTCACAGAATTTAATAAACAGAGTCTGGGAAAAGGCAGTCTATCATGATGGAGTTATTCCAGCCTTAAAAGTTTCCGAAACTTTAAAGGAAATTAAAAATAATACGATCTGCAAAACCATATCAAGAGAAAATATATTTTATATACAAACCCCGCAAATATTCGAGGGGTCAAAACTGATCAGAGCCCTTGAAAATGCTTCTGACAGTTATACAGATGACTCGGGAGCAATGGAAATACAGGGATATAAAATCCACATGGTTGAAGGAGATTTAAAAAATATAAAACTAACATCTGAAAAGGACCTGAATATGGCTGAGAAAATGCTTTCAAATGAAATTAGAACAGGATTTGGAATTGATTTTCATAGATTTGGAAAAAATAGAAAATTGATTCTCGGAGGTCTTGAAGTCCCTCATTCTGAAGGATTAACAGGACATTCAGATGCAGATGTACTTACTCATGCAATTATCGATTCAATTCTTGGAGCTTGCAGTAAAAGGGATATTGGTTTTCATTTTCCCGATAGTAAAAAAAAATACAGAGATATTGAAAGTCTTGATCTGCTTAAAAAGACATTAAAGATATGTAGTTTCCCGAGAATTCTTAATATTGACACTGTAATAGTTGCAGAAAAACCAAAATTATCAAATCACATAGAAAATATTATTGCAAAAATTTCCGGAACTATCAATATAGACCCATCAAAGATATCAGTTAAAGCCACCACTTCCGAAGGAATGGGTCCTGAAGGAAGATCAGAAGGTATCTCAGCAAGGTCAATAGTTACTCTTCTTTTGATCTGATATGAAAAAGACAATTTTTATTATAATAATACTGATACCACTGGTTTTATCAGCAGATCCAAATTTAAAGGAAAAATTATCAATAAAACTCAATGATATTGGAATACCACCGGATATCATAGTTGCACTGATATCTGCCCTGCCGATATTTGAACTTCGAGGAGGAATTCCCATAGGAATTCTCACCCTCGATCTTCCATGGTGGAGAACATTTATAGCGGCGGTCATTGGTAATATGATTCCGGTACCTTTTATAATAATATTCATTGGTCCTGTATCCAGATGGCTATCAAGATGGAGTATATTTAAAAAGTTCTTCAACTGGTGGTTTGCGAGAACAAAAAAAAGATCGGAGAAAATTGAAAAATATCGCACTCTTGGAATAATGCTATTTGTAGCTATTCCACTTCCCATAACAGGTGCATGGACCGGTTCTCTCGCAGCATTTCTTGCAGGAGTTCAAATATTTCATGCCCTGTGGGCAGTATTTCTCGGAGTGATATGTGCTGGAATAATAGTGACAATTACTACTCTGCTTATATCAAAAATCGGAATATTTGGTGCTTTATTATTAGCAGTTTTAATTCTTTTTGTATTTTCATTTACATTTTTCAAAGTACTGGGCAATGATGAGAATAGAATTAGCTCCAATGGACGGAATAACTGACAGTCCATTCCGTCAGATCTGTAGAATAATGGGAGCAACTCATGTTACCACAGAAATGATCCCTTCAATTGCTATAATCCATAATAGGGAAAAATATCAAAAAAAATATCACTTTACAGATAAAGAAAGACCAATAACTTTTCAGGTTTTCGGGTCAAATCCGGAATATCTCGGAAAATCCGTTGAAATTCTCAATAGATATCAACCGGATTATTTTGAGCTCAATGCAGGTTGTCCCTCAAAAAAAATTGCTAAAATTCATTGCGGAGCTGCAATGTTAAAAGATATTGACAATCTTAAAAAATGTCTTGAAGTTATCATTAAATCTACAAAACAGCCGGTAACTCTGAAAATTCGTTTCGGATGGGATAAAGATATTTCTTTGGAATTAATCGATATTCTAAAGGAAACTGGAATTAAAACTATAAAAATCCATGGAAGACTCGCAACTGACCGCTATAAAGGAGAAGTAAATTGGGAAAAAATCAAAGAACTTCAAAATATAACTTCCATACCTGTTATAGGGAATGGAGATATAAAATCTTATGAAAAAGCAGTTTCCAGATTGTTGCATTTCACTCCCTCCGGAGTTATGATCGGAAGAGGTGCCAGAGGAAATCCCTGGATATTCTCTGATCTCAATCCTTCTTTTAATGAGAAAAAAGAGATCATGATGAAACATTCAAGTTTGATGATAAATTTCTTTGGTGAAAAACGAGGACTTATATTAATGAGAAAGCATCTTGCATGGTATATAAAACACTTTCCCGGAGCAAGAGATCTGAGAAAATATGCTGTAAATGTTGAAACTTATGATGATATAAAAAAACTTATCTCAATGATGAAACATGAAAATAGTAGAAGTTAAAAATCTTTCAAAAATCTACAGTCAAAAGAAAAAGGATATTAAAGCTATTGATAATATATCATTTTCTGTTGAAAGAGGGGAAATCCTTGGTTTTCTCGGACCAAATGGAGCAGGTAAAACGACAACAATAAAATGTGTAGCCACTCTTATCAGACCTACATCAGGAGAAGTTTTTATTAATGGTCTTGATCAAAAAAAAGATCACTCAAAAGTTTTGAATTATATATCAGCAGTTCTTGAGGGAAACAGAAATATTTACTGGAGACTAACTGTAAAGGAAAATCTAAAATTTTTCTTAGGACTCCAGGGTTTAAATTATAAAATAAATAGAGATTATATCGAAAATTTAATTGATTTTTTTGACCTCAGGGAAAAAGAAAATACACAGGGAAGATATCTTTCAAGAGGAATGCAGCAGAAACTTGCAGTTGCTTCAGCATTTGTCAAAAGGACGGATGTTCTTTTACTTGATGAACCTACATTGGGTCTTGATGTGGAGTCAACTCATCAATTAAAAAAAATGATATTGGATAAAGCTATAAATGAAGGGAGGACAATCATACTCAGTTCTCATAATATGAAACTAATTGAAGATATATGTGAAAAAGTGATAATAATACATGAAGGAAAATTAATCACTTCTGAAAAGGTTTCATCATTAAAAAAATTCTTTTCTGTAAATGCTTATAAATTTCTAATTGAGGGGATTATTGATAATAAATTTAAATGTGAAATGAAAGATAAATTTTTATCTTCTGAATTTTCTGAAGTGGAAAAAAATACTTTCATGACAATTGATTTTACAAATTTAAATAAAATTTATAATGTTTTCGATATTTTAAAGGAAAATAACAAAAAGATCTTAAAAATGGAATCAATTGAACCTGATTTTGAACAAATATATTTGAAAATAATCCGGAATGAAAAAAATGTTACTTCTATTTAGAACAATACTTGTAAAAGAATTCACCATTTTCAGAAGGTATTCTTTCAATATGCTCTCTGCTATCATCTCAATATCACTTCTTTTTCTTTTGATCTTTCTTGGAATGAAAGCTATTGCAAAAGATATCAGTACCAGCACAGTTGAAGGACTGATAGTTGGCTTTTTCATTTGGACATACTCAATTTTATCATACAGTTCTCTTTCTTCCGGTATCACAGATGAAGCAAAGTCTGGAACTTTGGAACAGTTGTACATGTCTCCATTTGGATTCTTAAAAATATCTTACTCGATGGTTATTTCAAGTTACATCATTTCTCTTGTCTTCACTGTCCCAATTCTAATTTTCATGATGGTTTTAACAGGCAGATACCTCAATATTGATA
>CBDUTX010000096.1:0-7575 GCA_965370235.1 uncultured Desulfuromonadaceae bacterium
TATCGATTCTTTTGATCTTCATCTCGGTATGGTTTTGTATATTGACTGTTTAATGATTGATGGGGTTAGTGCTTCGTTTAATCGACTGGCTGATACACTGTACGTAGAACTTCCCAATCCTATATCTCAGGATCAGATATTTGAAGTTATGACTTCTTATCATAGAAAACCTGATATTGGATTGTTCCATTGCGATCAGGGATTTTTTACATTTACTCAAACCATTGAAGCTACTAAATAGTGGTTCCCCTGCTATGACTGTAACTGGGATAAAGCTGACAGTGGAGTATCCATTCATGTCACTGTTCCGGACAGTTTATATGCTGTTTCCAATGGTGTGTTAGACAGTATCGATACTCTTGGAGGAAATAAGTTGAAGTTTCATTGGGATCATCACCATCCTATTACAACATACTTAATTGCGGTTGCCGCTTATGATTATGTAATCATCGAAAGAAATTTCATGGGTTATCCTCTGATCTATTATGCTATGCCGGGATATGAAAGTGTTGCTCAAACTATGCTCGATTCCTGTGAAATTGTACTGGCTATGCTGGATACATTGATAGCTCCTTATCCATTTGCTGATGAGAAATTCGGTCAATGCCATGCTTATGGTACAGGAGCTATGGAACATCAGACTTGTATTGAATATGGAGCAAATCGTTGGGATAATCCCATAACTCATGCCCATGAAATGATTCATCAATGGTATGGGAATGATGTTACCTGTATCAATTATGGAAATATGTTTTTAAACGAAGGTACCACAGAATACTATGAATGCCTATCGATTTTACTATTAAGGGGAGTTGAAGCATATAAAGATGGTCTTGAATATAGAAGAAATGAAGCATTGATAACAGATAATATTTACCACCAGACCATTATAAACAATCCAAATCCATTTCATGCAGGATGTGTATATTACAAAGGTTCCTGGTTTCACCACATGCTGCGTAATCTTATGGGAGATAGTTTGTATTTCCCGGCTATGAGAGAATATTACCAACTATTCCGGGGAGGGAATGTTTCTATTACAGACTTACAAAATGTTATTGAATCATATTATCAAGATAGCTTAGAATGGTTTTTCCACCAGTGGCTTGAAGAAACCGACCATCCATTACTCAATATCATTTGGATCCATGATAATGATACCTTAAAGGTAAACATCTGTCAGGTTCAGACTTTTGGTCCCAGTGTATTCAAAATCCCGGTTGAATTAGGAGTGTGGTCTGGAGGTTCCTATACAGTTTATGGACCTTACTGGATGGAGGATTCAGCTAATTTAGCAGTTAGTATTGTATGCTCAGAACCGGATTCAATAACTGTTGATCCGGAACTGAAGCTGTATTTCAAATTAGATGACATCATTACTGAAAATTATTTATTACTAGTAGATGATGATGGAGGTGGATCTTTTCAAGGAAAGTATACTGAGATTTTTGATTTAATTGGACTTGAATATTATAGTTGGGATTGTAACCAGCAAGGTTTACCACCTGATTTAATATCAAATAATGTAAAAGCAGTATTATGGATAACAGGAGATGAAGTAGATCCTTTATCACAGGCAGATAGGGACAAAATAGGAACGATAATAGACAATGATGTACCTATAGCAATATTTTCACCTGGTGCAGTAGATCAACTTCAGGGAACTTCTTTTTTGAACGATACCCTGGGGTGTACATTCACCGGTAGCACTACCAACATCACTGAATTCACCGGACAAGGTGGTGATCCGATAGGAGATGGAGGGGTATGGTATACCTTACCTGTTCATTCCAGCTTTACCTTAACTCCCAATGGTTCCGGAGTAGGTTGTGTTTACTGGGATACCGCTGGTTATGGTGTGGTGAGGAACGACCAGATGAATCTGGTGTTTTCAACGGTGGACTTGAAGTATATCTACAATATGACAGGATATCAAACCCGGAAGGATTTAATAGTGAGAATTCTGAACCACCAGGGATTGAATGTACCGGTTGAAGAGATTGAGCAGCAGCCTGTTGTCTATCAACCGAATACTCTTGACATAAGATACATCAGTCAGGGATTAATAAGGTTTACAGTAACAGTAGATCACCCGACTCAGTTATGTATATACGATATAACAGGAAGGATAGTTCAAAGGTGGGATATAGAAGGAGAGAGAGTAATAGAATGGAGAGGAGAGGATATTGATGGAAGAATATTACCAGGAGGAAGGTATTTTGCTGTGATGAGTAGCAATCTTCTATCAAGGCAAATTATTTTATTAAAGTGAAATAAATTCTTATAAAAAATTGTAAATTGTGGATATTTTATATAATTAACTACATTAAGGAATGTATATTAACTTAATGGTGATTACTTTATGATAGATAAAAAGAAGTAGAACTTTTAAACAAATTAATCACAGTGGTAAGAAAAACAAATTCAAAAATGCATGTGATTCTTGGAAGAAGAAGAGTATAGTTGTAATTTCAATAATAATAAGTAAAATATTATATAGATTGTATTTTAAATTATTAGATAATAAATACTGGGAGAAGTAATGGAAGCATATAAAGCATTGCTTACAAGACGGAGTATCAGGAAGTATGAGGGATGGAAGATACCGAAGGAATTAGTTAACGAAATCTTAAAAGCTGCTATGTATGCTCCATCTGCAAAGAATCAGCAACCCTGGTGTTTTCTTGCAGTTGATGAAAGAAAAATATTAGACAGAATTCCTGCTTTTCATCCTTATGCAAATATGCTTAAGCAGGCAAGTCTTGCTCTGTTAGTCTGTTGTGATAAAAATCTTATCAAATCTGAAGGTTACTGGATTCAGGATTGTTCTGCTGCAACTGAAAATATTCTCATTGCATCTCATGATCAAGGAATTGGAAGTGTATGGCTTGGGGTTTATCCGAGAGAAGATAGAGTGAAAGGCATGAGGAATTTATTTAAATTACCTGAAAATATTATTCCTTTTTCACTGATCTCTCTTGGGTATCCGGATGAGATAAAGCAACAGCCTGAAAGATTTGATGAGAAAAGGATACACTGGAATAAATGGTAAATATTCTACCTCGAATACGCTGTTCTTCCAGCTGGTGCTGGGTATTGATAATGTATTAGCTTATAATGGAGATAAGTTGAAATTATTGATCAAGCCAAAAGAAAATTTAAACTGCTCAGGCTGTAACTGAACCCAGCCTGAGTAAATTGATATTTATTCTCCAAAAATTATAAATAATCGACTCAGATCAGAACAGGTATCGACTTTTTCCTCATCATATCCGGGCATCAAGTAGTTGACAATATATTGACCATCATCAACTTCAACGATCTGACCGACATAGTAGACAAAACTGGTCCCTCCAGGGGCAATCATCACTTCTGCTCCGATTTCTATCTGATCTTCAGTCATCGGTTTTGCAGCATGATAGTATTTAGGACTGTTAGTATAAGTTCTTCCTTCTTCTCCTTTTGCATATGTATCAGCCCAATTGAAAACAACTGAATCTTCTGTGATTTCAACTATGTAGGCAGAATCGAAATAATGAGTAGGAGTAGTACTTGATCTTGCAAAGATCAACTGTCCGGGTCCAATGATGTCTTCTTCAATTACTTCTTCTTCATCTGCTTCTTCTATCTGATCTGTATCCTGTGGTGGTTCTGAACTACATCCTGTGAGTAGTAAAAAAGAAACCAAAATAATAACTGACCAGAGTACCGATGTTTTAATCTTCATTTAAAAACCTCCTTAATTTTGTTAAAATAATTCTGTTAGAATAAGTATATTTTAAAATCAAGTCAAGATTTGAATTAAAACCTATTTTTCAGTAAAACTACGAAAAATTTCTCTAATTGTCACTTTTTTTCCATAGAGAAGTAATTTTACATTAAAAATTTTCAGACTTGCAATTTGAATAATAAGAATAGAAATAATGGAGATAGATATTCCTGTAAGAATTTCAAGAAAATGAGGTTTTGATATCACTATTCTCAAATAGAGCAAAAATGGGGCAAAGACAGGAATAAATGAAAGAATTCTAGATACAATTGTATCAGGATTATTTAAGATATATGGAAATGCTATAAAGGGAAGAAAAAGGAACATATTGAGAATGGAATAGAATTGCTGTGCATCTTTCTCGTCATCAAAAACAGCACCTGTAATTGAATATATTTGAGAATAGATAGTGAAACCAATAATATAAAAAGTGAAGAAATATATTAAATTCTCAAATGAAAATATAATTAATGTAAAATCAGTTTTCATTTTAGATATAAAATAAAAGGCTGATATCCATATAGTGACCTGAATGAAAGCAGCAAGACCAATCCCAAAAATCTTTCCTGCAAGAAGGTGTTTAGGAGTTATTATTGATAATACAATCTCCATAATTCTGTTCTTTTTTTCTTCGATTATCGATCGGGAGATTGTAAAACCATAAGTTAAAATACTTATTTGCAGAAGTACTACCAATATTATCGGAAGAGGTATTGCTTTTTCTGAGGTAATATTTACATTTTCATTGTATTCAATTTTAAAATTCGGATAAGAGAATATTCTGTTGATTGTTTCCTGAGAAATTCCTTCATAATGTGCTTTAAGATTAATTACAGCCTGTCTCAAAACTTCGATAAGAATGTATTTGGAATTAAATTGACCGGTTATGTTTATTTTTATTAAAATACTGTCATTCTTTGGAAAATTATCCGGAACTTTTATAATATAGTCAAATTTTCCCTGATGGTTTTCAAGCTCATTTAAATTTATCCTTATAAATGAGAACACATTGTTGTTGTAGAGATAAGTTAAAATATCATCATTTCCAAAGACTCCAACTGTCAATTTTCTCTGAGGAGCAGAAGTTGCAAATTTTCCTGATATGAATACAGAAAAGAAGATAAATGCAGGCAGTAGTATCGTAATTAGAACAAATGATTTTCTTCTGACTATAGATTTGAATTCTCTTTTAAGTATGTAGTAAAATTTATACATTTTTTACTTTTTCTATAAATATCTCTCTAAGTGAAATATCTTTATGAGAAAAACTTTCTATTTCAATTTTATCGAACATTGATTTTATTATTTTTCCCGTATCATTATTTAAAATTTCAATAACTGCATTTTTTCCATCATTTTCAATGATATCGATCTCATCAGATTTGATACTTGAAAGATTTCCTCTGTAATTCAAAATATATATATTTTTTCTTTTAGCTTTTTTTATTTTGTCCAAACTTCCTTTTAAAATGATACTGCCTTTGTTAATAAGGCAGATGTCACCGCATAACCTTTCAGCATGTTCCATATTATGTGAAGATAAAATCATGGTTTTTCCTTCAGATTGCAATTTTTTGAAAAATAATTCAAGGGCATCTGTAGAAATAGCATCAAGACCAGAAAAAGGTTCATCAAGTATCATCAAATCCGGATTATTTATGAATGTTATTATCAGAAGCAGTTTTTGAAGATTGCCTTTTGAAAGTGTAGAAACATATGTATTATCATTTTCCATGAATTTGAAAATATCAGACAGAAAATAGTAATTTTTTTTTATTTCTTTTTTTTTCAAACCTTTTAAATTTCCAAAAAATAAAACTTCCTCGAAAATTTTCATATCTCTGTATAAACCTTTTTCTTCAGGAAGGTAGGAAATTTTGTTCTTTTGTATATTTATGTCAAATGAAATTTGACCTCTGTCCGGTTTAAGAATTCCGGCTATAATTCTCAGAAAAGTGGTCTTACCAGCGCCATTAGGTCCAATTACTCCGAATATATCACCTTTTTTGATATGCAAAGTGATATTTGAAAGAGCTTCTGTTTTTTCAAATGATTTACATATATTTTTTGCAGTAAGGAAGTAATTCATTGACTTGGATTTTATATGATATCATCATCAATAACAAGTCAATGTCATCTTCCAACTTCATCCAAATATCTAACCACAGAGCCCAGCTCATACCAATATAAGATAAGATTATTTGCCACAGATGAACACAGAGAAACAATTAACAATGATCAATGTCCCACCACACCCGGAAAAATAGAACATAGTGGAAAAGGTAGAATTATATATAATAAGATGAAATACAAAATAAATAATAAGGGACAGGTCGTGACCTGTCCGATTTTAAGAACAAAGTGAGAGCGAAGTTGGATGACAGGATTCCCCGCCAACCCAATCAGATTTACATGGATGATTGTTCCTGCTATCGCAGGAAAAGCACAAACAGGTTAGTTTTCACGAATGAACAAAAATAATAAAAACATAATTTTACTTGTGAAATATGTAGCGAAATAAAATAAAAACATATATTCTTAATTTATGAAAGAGATGGAACTTACAAAAACTTTTTATTTTGATGCAGCGCATAGACTGTCAACTGTTAACCAAGACCATAAGTGCAGTAGAATCCATGGACATACTTTCAGAGTTGATATCGTTATTTCCGGTGAAGTAAATGAAGAATATGGATGGGTGATGGATTTTGGCAAGATAAAGGAAATAGTAAATCCTTTTATTGACTGTCTTGATCATGAATTTCTCAATGAGATCCCGGGATTAGAAATTGGTACCAGTGAAAATCTTGTCGAATGGCTCTGGGGAAAATTAAATCCTCTTCTCCCCGGATTGAAAAAGATTGTTGTCTGGGAATCACCAAGATCACAGTGTTCTTATACAGTACAATGACTTTTACCGGAGTTGAGAATGATACCTGATATTCAGAAGGAAAAACCAATTCATGAGATAATGATTGATTCAGTTGGCATTAAAGACTTGAAATTTCCTATTGCTGTCCAGGACAGGGCAAATAAAAAACAGAACACAATTGCTGACATATCTATGTTTGTTGAACTTCCTCATCGTTACAGAGGTACTCATATGAGCAGATTTGTCTCGATTCTTCATAATTATCAGAAGGAATTTTCTCTTTTGAATTTTAGTGAAATACTTCATGAAATAAAAAGAGAACTTGAAGCTGAAAAAGCAGGGATGGAAGTGAAATTTACATATTTTATAGTGAAGAATGCTCCTGAAAGCGGTATCGAGGGAATAATGAATTATGACTGTGTCTTTTACGGTTATGTTGGAAGTAAAAAAAATGAGGATTTCATTCTTGAAGTCAATGTACCTGTTATCACTCTATGTCCATGTTCAAAAGAGATATCAAACAGAGGAGCTCACAGTCAAAGGGCTGTTGTTAAAATCCAGATCAGATATGATAAATTTATCTGGATAGAAGAATTAATTGAAATTGCAGAGATGAATTCCAGCTGTCCTGTTTTTTCAATATTGAAGAGAGAAGATGAAAAATTCGTAACTGAGAAAGCTTATGACAATCCGTTTTTTGTTGAAGATGTTGTAAGAGCGGTAACAGCAAATCTGCTTGCAGATGATAGGATAGTATGGTTCAAGGTTCAGTGTGAAAGTTTTGAGAGCATTCACAATCATTCTGCTTATGCTGTGATAGAGAGAGATAAGACAATAAACAATAAACAATGATCAATGAACAATGAGCAATTAACAATGATCAATGCCCAACCACACCAAGAAAAAAATAAATATTCAGAGAAGTAATGATAAA
>CBDUTX010000097.1:0-7573 GCA_965370235.1 uncultured Desulfuromonadaceae bacterium
ATAGGAAATATAGGCAAAGCTATTTCACACCTTATGAAAAGTTTACAAATTTCATATGCAATTAATGAAAAAGAACTTGTTATGGAAAATCTTCAGACTGTTTCAAATTATTTTTTCTCGATAGGTAATTATGAGAAATCACTTAATTATTTCAAAAAATATAATGTATTGAAGGATGAAATATACAATAAAATTACTTTAAAAGTTTTAGAGATTCAAACAAAATTAGAAACCGAAGAAAAGATAAGGAATATAGAAATTGAGAGATGTCAGAGAGAACTATATAAATTGAAAAAAATTGAATCCGATGCTGCTAAAAATCGAGCTCTCGAAGAACAATTAAAAACTGATAGAATGTTGATGTCAATCCTTCTTATGAAACTGACAAATGAACTGGAAGAATTTGGTTATTTAGAACCGAGTAAATATAAAGATGTGACTATAATGATATTAGATAATCTGAAAATTAGTATTGAAAATACTGAAAGTTTTGAAAAATTTGAAAAAGAAGTAAATTCGAAAATTGAAAATATACTATTAAAATATAAATGTACAAAAATTAATACAATTAAAAACGTACTTGTTGCAATTTCAGGAATGCCTACTCCCAATAAAAAACATGCTGAAAATATAGTTGATGCTTCTCTTGAAATAATTGAATTAATCTCTGATTTAAACAAGCATTCTAAAGTTAAATTTGAAATAAAAATTGGAATCCACACTGGAGAAGTTGTAGGTGGCGTTGTTGGAAATAAAATTTACATTTATGATGTGTTTAGCGATACAATAAAAAAAGTTTTACTACTTCAGGTGAAAAGTAAACTAATGACGGTTAATATTTCTTTAGATACTTATAAATATATATCAGATAAGTATAAATTTACAAAAAGGGTGAGCATAGGAGGTGATGGAAAAACAAAACTTACTATGTATCAAGTGAAAAAGAAGTGATTTGCTTTTTGATAGTTTTATTATTAACTTTTAAAAGGAGGTTGTTATGAAAAAGCTTCTATTAGCTTTAGTGATCGTCAGTCTATTTTCGATCTCTGTTTTTGCAGATTCATTTACTGTTTATCTCTATTCCGGAGGAGAGACCATTACAGTTACAAGTAATTCAACAGTTACACTTGAAAATGGTACAGAAGTAAATATTGAAGCACACGAAGATGGTAAAGTAGGAATAATAGTTACTATTAGCTGGGAAGATTTACTTGATTCTTTTTCTATGAAAGTAGTTACAAATGAATCAGGCGGACCTACTTACGAATCTACAACTATACCGGCTCTTGAACCTGATATGGCGGAACACTGTGTTAGAGCAAAATGGTTATTTAGTGATTGAACATTATTAAGTATTAAGGAGGATTATATCCTCCTTAATTAACTATAGAAATGCATCAATATTCTTTCCGAGAAGTTCACTTGCGATTTTTTTAAATCTTTCTATATATTCGGATTTATCTTCAATAGTTTTTGCCTGATTTTGACTTACTCCTGTTTTTTGAGCAAATTTCAATCTTGCTTGAACGCCACCCTCTGTTTCAATAATTTTGTAAATTTTTGATAAAATGTTTCCCATAAAAATTATCCAACCAATGCTTCTTCAAATGCAGAGATTGCTTTTGGTAAAGCGATATTTAAAATAAGTCCAAGAGAGATTTTAGTTCCGTCTAATAGCATTCCCCATTGATAATCACCCATTGGAATTACAATGACCATTTTATTTGAAAGAAGATTCAACAAGTAGTATTTAGCGAGAGTCGGAAAACCGCTTTCACTCAATGATTTGTTCATTCCTTCTGTAATTTCTCCAAATACAGCACATGCTTGAGGGTTTCCGTTCCATCCGGCAACACTTTGATAGTCAGATGAACTGAAAATATCAGTTGCCAGAAGACCGGCACCAAGATTTGTTTTTAGAACTTCAACTGCTTCATTCAATTTCTGAACATTCATAATTTCTCCTCCAAATAAATTATTTTTATTTTCTTTTAGATTAATATATCAATTTATTAAAAAATTCAATAATTTTTATTATTTAATAAGTTAATAAAGAAAATATTTTTTATTAGTAAAATTTATTTGGGATTGATAATACTGATATAACAATATTTATTGGAAATTATTTTAATAATTGCCCGCTATGATCTATTTATAAATATTAATAGATCATAAGCGGTACTGCAATAATTCCAGTGATGTTTTAGATAAAATTAGTTTTCAAACTTAATATTATTAACCATTGACTGCTTCATTGAAAATAGTGAGCATATGAGGAATTGCAATATTCAAGAGCAGACCGAGAGGAGTTTGTGTTGAATCAACAAGAAGACCCCATTGAAAATCTCCTAATGGAAGTACTATAACCATATTGTTATCAGCGAGATCTAAAACATAGTACTTATTAAGAGCAGGGAAACCGCTTTCAGCGAGTGTTGAATTTATCATCTTGGTGATTCTGTTAAAAAGTGCGGTTGCCTTTGGTTGTGGATTGTATCCTGCAATAGATTGACCATCTGCTACAAACCAGATATCAGTAGCTAATAAACCTTTCCCTAAATCTGTTTTGAGTTTCTCTACAGCTTCGTTTAGTTTACCAATGTCCATAATTTGCTCCCTGTAAAAGTTTTATAAATTCCATATATTTTATTTCAACCCTGTAAAGCTTCATTAAAAGCCTGTATGGCTTTTGGCATTATTATGTTCAGGAGTAATCCGAGTGGAGATTTTGTACTATCTAACAGCATTATCCATATAAATTCTTTCATCGGGATAATCAGGGCAATTTTGTTGTCTACCAAATCAAGAAGGAAGTATTTTGCCAGTTGAGGAAAACCGCTTTCTTTAAGTGTAGTATTCAACATACTTGTAATTTGAGTGAAAAGAGCACATGCCGTAGGATTTGAATTCCACCCTACGATGGATTGTGCATCCATTGTTGTAAAAATATCAGTGCTTATCAGTCCTTGCCCCAGGTTTTCTTTTAAAACTTCAACTGCATCATTTAATTTTTGAATGTCCATGGGGACCTCCTTTAATATTTTATTAAGAAAGTCATCTTCAATATCAAATAAAATCTCATCATCCCTGGTTTTTTCATCCTTTTTTCTGAAAGCTTCGAGAAGAAGATTCTCCATTGAAAGATCGATCGTTTTTTCCTCTTCTTCACATACATCAATGATTTCAATTGTTACATTTTCCCAGGTTACAATCTCATATGCTGCATCAATTCCTTTAAGGTCTTTAGTCTCTGCATGAATAACCTCTCCTGACTTTATGTAAAGAAAACCAGTTTGGTTTTCGGTTTTTAAAGTCAGAGTGCAGGTCATTTTATCCATCCAGATTATTTGAATAAATGTCGATAGATTCATCCCCTGTACTCTTCCTCTTCTCTTTGCTTTCAACTGGGTGAGGATTATTTTCAGCATGTCTTCAAAATCAATTGGTTTTTCAACATAGTTAAGTATCCCGGCATTTCTGATCTTCGTTGAAATTTCAGTAGAACCGAAAGCAGTCATAACAATAACAGGGAGATTTTGAAATTTTCCTGAGATATATGCTATCAATTTAAATCCATCAACTTCAGGCATTCTAAGGTCAGTAATGAGGAGATCAATATTCTCCTTACTTAATACATCAATAGCAATTCTGCCGTTTTCAGCTGTTAAAACTTTAAAACCATTTTTTTTCCCATGTACACTGAGTCCCTCTGAAAAACTCTTCAGGAATATCTTTTCATCATCAACTATAAGAATTTTTTTCATAACTTTAATAAAGCAAAATGCGTGCCAAAATTTATATTTATATAATGTATTAGATAAGCATTAAATACTACAAGATGTTGTTGTGAATTATAATTTTGAAGAAATAAAAAATAAATCAGTTCATTATGAATGAGTCATAATGAACTATTTGTTTTTAGATTATATTTATTTACTTTTCTTTTTAAAGTTGATAATGAAATACCAAGTGCTTTTGATGTTCTTGTGAGGTTGTAATTGAATTTTATTAAAACCTTTTTAATATAATCTATTTCATATTTTTCTAATGGGATAACATCTGCTAAATTTGAGGTTTCTGAAGAAAGTGAAATAAAATCTTTATCACATAGAATTTTTGAAGGATTTAAATATCTGTCCTTGGATATTATTATAGATCTTTCGATGATATTTTTCAATTCCCTTATATTTCCTTTCCATTTATAGTTAATAAGAATTTCACTTTCATCCTTTTCAATATAATATCTTTTATTTGGAGATATAGTTTTTAAAAAGTAGTTAATAAGAATTGGTATGTCGGAACATCTCTCTCTCAAAGGGGGTAAGTGGATTCTTAAAATATTTAATCTATAATACAGATCTTCTCTGAAAGATCTGTTCTTAATGTTTTTTTCAATATCTGCATTTGTTGAAGCAATAATTCTGACATCAAAAAATCTTGAAATCACACCACCAATTCTTCTGACTTTTCTATCATCGAGTACACTCAGCAATTTTGCCTGTAAGCTTGGATGCATCTCACCAATTTCATCAAGAAAAATGCTGCCCTTATCGGCAATTTCAAACAGCCCTTTTTTCTCAGATGATGCACCTGTAAATGCTCCTTTTTCATATCCGAATAATTCCATTTCAATTAAGTTTTCCGGAAGAGTAGAACAGTTAATTGAGATAAAAGGACCCTTTCTTCTGCTTCTATAGTGCATTAATTTTGCAACCAGATTTTTTCCTGTTCCCGTTTCTCCTGTAATTAAAACAGGTTTTTCAGATAAAGATGCTGCATCTATTAAATCTTTAACCTTAGAAAGTTTTTCGCTCTTACCAATTAAAATGAGTTCTCTACTTTCCCTGCTGTTTTTATAAGAAAGATTTTCTTCTTTTCTCTCAAGTTCTATTATTCTTAAGCACTTATCTACTGTATGGTTCAACTCTTTCATGTCGAGAGGTTTTGACAGGTATGAAAAAGCTCCATTTTCAATGGCTTTCAGAGAATTATTAAAATTTGGATATGCAGTTATAAAAATAATTTTTGTTTTGTCATTATAATTTAAAAAGGTTTTACAGAATGTATGACCTTCTCCATCAGGAAGCTTTTGATCGAGTAATAATACATCGATTCTATTTTCAGAACATATTGCAACTCCTGAATTTCCGTCGTGTGCTTTAAAGATATTAATATCCAATTTGGAAAAATGATCTTCTAATGTTCTGCAGAAAAATTTATCATCATCTATTATCAATAAAGAAGTTATTGGTTTATTCAAAATTCCATTCCTTTAATGAGATTATTACAGTTGTTCCTTCTCCGGGTTTACTTTCTATATCTATCGTTCCATCCATTTTTGTCAGTAAATTTACTGTAATTGCCAGACCAAGACCCGTACCTTTTGATTTTGTTGTATAGAAAGGGAGAAAGAGTTTGTTTATTTCTTCATCTGACACCCCGATACCATTGTCTTTTATCTTGATAATAATCCTATTGTTATTTTTCACAACTGAACATTCAATTTTCGGGTTATCCACTTTTTCAACAGCATCAAAAGCATTTGTTATAAGATTTAGAATTATTTGTTGAAGAGCTCTTGTATCGACATAGGCAATTAAATCAATTTGTTTTATTTTGATATCAAGATCAATCCCTCTTTTATTGGCATCTTTTAATATAAGTTTCATAAAATTTTTTAAGAAATAACGTATATGCAGGGGCTTAACTTTAATCCCTTCATACGCATTGAAAGTTTTCATTGATTTAAGGAGAAATTCCATTCGCAATATTTCATACAGTATTCCATCGAGGTATTCGGTTATTTTTTCCTGGGGAAATTTATCTAAATTTTCGTTTAATACAGTTACTGCTGTTTTAATTGAATTGAGAGGATTTCCAATTTCATGAGCGATTCCTGAGAAAATATAACCAATATTATCAAGATGTGTTGTAGCTTCTGCAATTTTTTCAAGCCGTTCCTTTTCTGTAATATCAGTGAAAAAAATCCATAGATATCTTTCAAATAATGGATAGATTGTATAACCGAGAATCCTCTCACCAATTGTGATTTTTTTCTGTACAGGTGCTGTTTTATTAATTGAGGTATCGACAATAGAAAAAAGAGATGTCATTTTATTATAATTTGTTGTTTTTAATAACTTTATCGCTGCAACATTCTGGAATACAATTGATTGATCGATGACATCAATGGCTATAACAGCAATATTAAGATTAAGAAGAACCTCAAAGAATCCAAAATCATTACTTCTAATTTTTTTCATATCAGTTATTTTAAATGTTAATATTTATCAAGACAATTTAATTTTCTATCAGATAACAGATTTTCTGCTTTAAGGTAAGTGTATCTTCCATGTCAGTTGATAGTAAGTGTAAAAATCTACTATATTTTATTTAAAATTGATTATATATATATCTCACTTTGAACAGAAGAATAGAGAGATTTATTTTTTTAATAATAAATATTTATTCAGGTTGTTTTCAGAACCATCAGATGTAAATTCATTTAAAAGTTTAAAACCAATATCTACAAGGAATGTTTTTATCTTATCTAATTCCTTATCATCGGTATAATGACAATATCTTGGAATATCACTATCATTGAAATTTAGAAAGAAATCATTTGTTTCAAGATCTTCAATATCTATATCAATTTGTTTTAAAATTACTGGCATAGATATAATTTTTTTTCTTAATTTCCTGCACTTCTTAAATTGCCAGAAAGTGATAATGAAAAAGCCATCATCATTGAGGATATTGTAAATTTTTTTCAGAAATTGAAATCTGTTTACACTTCCAGGTATATGATGATATATGGCAAAAGCAGTAACGACATCAAATTTATCCGTTTTTGATGTGAATATTTTAAAAAAGGAATCACAAATAAATTTAACATTCTGCAATGAACTGAATTTTTCCTGAGCTAATATTAGAAAATTATCTGAATAATCTACTCCGGTATATTTTATTTTTGAAAACTCCAGTTGATAAAAATCCAATAGAAATTTAATTAATCTTCCGTTACCACAGCCAATGTCGAGAAGTTCTTTTTTATTTTTAAGTATAATATCGAAGTTAAGATTTTCCCAACCTCTCCAATGTAATTTACGAGTTCTATTGAAATTAATAGAGTTTTTGTTGTAAAATTCATTATTAACCTGGAGGAGTTTATTAATTGTTTTTTCTTTCATAAGAAATCTTTAAATGAATGTTTGTTATTCTATGTTATTTAAAGAATTTAATCCACATGAATATAGAGAAGATCTTATTAACATCTTCAAAGAACTTTTCAGGGATAAACCTGAAAATTGGAGAGATCTTAAAAAGATTCTTTTGAAATTTCCAAGAGATGGAAATGGTTTTTATTCAAAAGTTCAACTTGTAAAAGGATTTTACTATCTAAAAAATGAAGCTTTAATAGATGGTAATATATCTATCCCCTTGATTATAAAAACTAAACCTACACGAACTATTTCAGGAGTTGCAACAATTTCTGTTCTCACAAAACCTTATCCGTGTCCGGGAAAATGTATTTACTGTCCAAATGATATTTTAATGCCGAAAAGCTATATAC
>CBDUTX010000098.1:0-7533 GCA_965370235.1 uncultured Desulfuromonadaceae bacterium
ATAATACTACATTTCCCTTTTTTGAATTATTCTTCTGTTACACCTGAGTATCTGTAAAAGTATTTCTTCCTTTTTGAATCCATTTTAAATTTTCTCTTATAGCTTACTCTTGGTTTTTTATCTTCCTTTTGTTTTACTCTTCTCTTAACGAGTTCAAGCTCTAAAAGCATTTTTCTGTAGTTTTTAAGTCGTTTTTCACTTAAACTTCCCTCATCAATAGCTTTTTTAATTGCACATCCCGATTCCGATCTATGTTTGCAATTACTAAAATAACAATTCTTCGTTAATTCTACAATATCACTGAAAACTTCATCAAAAGTTGATACTTCACTCCATAGATTAATTGCCCTTAATCCCGGTGTATCTATGATCATCCCACCATTCTTTGTTTTATACATCGATCTATAGCTGGTTGTATGCTTTCCCCTGTCTTTATACTTGGATAACTCGAGTACTTTAATAACTTCTTCACCAAGTATTTTATTTATTATAGTTGACTTCCCTACACCGGAAGATCCTAGAAATATACCTGTCTGTCCTTTAACTATAAATTTTTCTACATTATCAATTCCTTGATTATTTACAGCACTCAAGACAAACACAGGAATTCCTATAGTTGCTTCAGCAACAATGTTATATTTTTCCAAATAATCTTCACAGAGATCAGATTTGTTCAATAGTATAACAGGTGAAATATTAATATCCCATAATGCAACCAGATATCTCTCAAGTCTTCTTAAATTAAAATCCATATTAAGTGCTAATACAAGAAATACTATATCAATATTTGCTGCGAAAACCTGTTCATTTACACTGATGTTTTTCCTTTTCCTCTCAAAGAAATTTCGTGATAATTTATTTTTTCTTGTCAGAACATCAATAATAATCGCCTTCCCATCCTCTTCATTATATGTTATCACTACCCAGTCTCCAACAGAAGGATATGCTTTCTTACTGGAATATTTTTCAATTATTTTCCTCGATATAATGCCATTTATTTCTCCTTGATCTGTTATCAATTTGCAGTAATTTCTAAAAACAGCCAGAACTCTGGCAGGTTTGAAAACATTTTTAATATTTCTATTACATTCAGACAAATAAAGAGAGAACTTTTCTTTAAAAAAGCTATCCATATCAATATCTACTAAATTCAAATTATCTCCTTTTCTTAACATTTAAAATACATTCAACGAATTTTGATAAATTGCTGTTCTTTTTTGAAATATCTTTTATATAATTATTAGATAAAATCATAACTACCTCTCACATTTGAAGTATCTAACATTAATAAATATCAGATATGTCCAGGAAATAAAATACAAATCCCTTATGAAATGTGATTTTGATTTTAATGGAGAATCAGAATTTAGAAAGAAATACCATTAGAGAGAATTTCTGAATACTCCTTTATCAGCATATTCATTATTTACTCTCATATATTACCTCCTTTTAATATAAGATCAAACCGAAGCTTAATTTCTCAAAGTTATGATGTCAAGTATTTTTAGATTTCAATTCAAATATTTTCTCATAAAAACCCTTCCCACCTATATCAATGAGAAGTTTCTCAACAAAATTAGCCCGTTCCTTTAAAAGGAATTGATACCTATCAATACCGTGATTACCAAAAAGTTTTATTACATCCTCCCATTTATTATAATCTCTCGATGTAACACCCTTTGACAAACGTTCTTCAAGTAATTGAAGAAAATTATTATTTCTTTTTAAAGCAATAAAAATAAGAATTAAGCCAAGAATAATAGTAATAATAGACCCCGGAATAAATGCCAATGGATAGAAAGAAGAATCAGGTATTAAAGATAATAATGCAAAAACTGATATAAATGTGGCTATAATACATACAGGAATTCCAAGCCCAAGAAATATTTTGTATTGTTTTTCCAAATCATTCTTAAGCCCTTCTGTTTTTCTTAAAAATCTTAAACCTTTTTTAAACCCGATTGCAAACTCAAGAAGAGGTATCTCGTCAATAAATGTAAGTACCTCATTGGATTTATCAATCTCATTTGGTGAAAGTGGTTTTGAAGGATTTGTAACAAGTTTTCTAATATGATTATCCAATTTTATAAATTCATTTTTTTCCTGCTGATCAAGAAAGAGATCAGCATTAATGGAATCATTATCCAATAATTTCCTGATATACTTCATGATAATGAATATATGGATGGGTAATGATTTAGCCATGTCATTAATAATATCTATACTTTTGAAATAAGTATCTACAAAAATCTTTAAAGGTTTCAAATTCCTGTCATAAACCGGTTTGTTCACCCTATTCAAATCCATTTGATTTATTACACTGCAAGCTTTTTTCAACTCATCCTTTTTAGAAGGAGAAATAACAATTTTCAATAACTCAAAAAAATGATTTTTACTTTTTTCCATAAAATACCTCTTTGAATAAATCTATTTAATTTTAATGTGTTCTAGGTAGAAATTCAATATCATTTAATGTATATTATCTTTATAATTATTATTACAATTATGAGGAGGTTGAAGTGATTAATAAATTATTATCAGATAAACTGCTTATATTATTCACAGTTATATTCATTTCAAACTCCTTTCTTTTTGGTAGTTCGACAGATTCAGTTACATACAAATATTTCCTTGAAGAAATGATTTATAACAGTCCTGAAAACGAAATTGGAGCTTTAATTGAAATTAAATATATAGAGATAATTAATGCACCCTATCCTGCAGTTAAAGATTCCATAAACACATTCATCATTAATTATGGACTTGATACGTATGATAATTATGATGACCTGATGAAAAATTTCATTGATGAATTCATTGATGCACAACATTATTATCCCTCACCCGTTGGTTGGGAAGACAAGAGAAATATTCATGTAACCTGTAATTCAAATTATATTCTATCATTAAGTTTTAACTTCTTCTCATACTCTGGGGGAGCACATCCAAATGGATGGACAAATTTCTTCAATTTTAATCTCTATACTGGAGAGTTATTAAAATTAGAGGACTTATTTACAGAATCACAGATCATGGAATTGAACTTGATAGCAGAGATCAAGTTCAGAGAAATATATGATATTGATGATAGTGAAAGTCTTGAAAAACATGGATTCTGGTTTGACGAGGACAAGTTTAAATTAAATGATAACTTTCTTATTACTGATAAGGGCTTGATATTTCTTTTCAATCCTTATGAAATAACAGCATATGTAGTTGGATCGACAACAATAGAAGTCACCTATGATGAAATTATAGATATGATAAGAAGAAACAGTATGCTGTATCTTTTTATAAAATAGAATTATCCATATACAGATTATTTTAAATAACCATAAAGAAGATAAAGCGGGTTAAAAAATGAAAAAAATAATTTTCTGGTCATTATTTGTCATTATCTCAATTTTAACTGTTTTATTTTCACTAAAGTACTTTGATAAAGCTTATCCTATTATCTCTCTTGATCTTGAGACAGATCGTCATCAGGTGATAAACAGAGCTATTACTTTAGCTGAAAACTTAAATTGGGACATAGAGAACTATCAAGCAACTGCAGTTTTTAAACTTGATTCTAAAGTAAGGAATTATATAGAACTTGAACTTGGTGGGGCTGATAGTTTTAAAAAGATGATATACGATAAGCTTTATTACCCTTATACATGGCGGGTAAGGTTCTTCAGAGAATATGAAACTGAAGAATTTTTAGTCATTTATACACCTGATGGTTCTCTCTATGGATTTCTTGATAAAAAAGCAGAAGATGAAGAGGGAGCAATTATTTCCAGTGATTCGGCTATATATATTGCACTTACTCTATCAGAAAAATACTGGAATGTTCACCTAACAAAATACAAACTTATCGAATTATCTGAAAAGGAACAACCCGGAGGAAGACTCGATCACACATTCATATTTGAACATTCAAAAAGAGATATTGGTGATGCAAGATATAGGCTGAGAGTTGTAGTCAGTGGGAATCAATTAACAGAGCTAAGACATTTTATAAAAATCCCGGAATCTTTTTCACTGAGATACAAGGAGATGCGTTCTGCGAACACTACAATATCAAATATCTCAACACTATCAGTTGTTCTATTCTACATACTCGGTGGTTGTATTTTAGGTTGTGTCTATCTTATAAAGAAAAAATATTTAATCTGGAAAAAACCACTTATTTGGGGTTTCTTTGTTTCATTTCTCTTCGTAATTCTACGGTTCAATCAATTTCCACTTTTATGGATTGATTACGATACTGCCATTTCATCAACTGGTTTTGTAATTAACAATATTGTTCTAATTATTATAACTTTCATAGGATCGGGTTTACTATTCAGTACTGTCTTCATGATAGCAGAATCACTGACAAGGAAAGCTTTCCCAAATCACATCCAATTTTGGAAAATATGGAAATCTGATGTTGCAAGTTCTCCTGAAATCCTGTCAAGAACATTCACAGGATATCTAATTGTCCCCCTTTTCGTTGCATTTGATATAGCACTATATATTTTTACAACGAGAACATTAGGCTGGTGGACTCCATCTGATATCTTAATAAACCCAAATATTTTAGCTACAGTTTTTCCCTGGATATCTCCTATTGCAATTTCACTTCAAGCAGGATTTTTGGAAGAATGTCTTTTTCGTGCAATACCAATTGCTGGAGCTGCTATCATTGGAAAGAAATTTGGTAAAGAGAAATTATTTATATTTATTGCATTGATAATTCAGGCATTTATATTCGGAGCAGCACATGCTAATTATCCGCAACAGCCTGCTTATGCAAGAGTTATTGAATTGATAATTCCTTCACTCTCATTCGGTTTACTATATATCTACTTTGGACTACTTCCTGCAATAATTATGCATTTTATTGTTGATGTAGTATATATTTCCATCCCGATTTTTGTTTCAACTGCTCAGGCTACAATTGTCAGTAAAATAATTGTGATAATATTATCTCTCATTCCATTTTATATAATCATCATATCATTTATAAGAAAGAGAAAATTCAAAAATATAGACAGAAAATATTTCAATTTTTCATGGGTGCCAAAAAAAGCAAAAATCTCTGAACAATTAAAAGAGGATGTTGTTAGAGCTCCAAAATTTAGTTTAAAATTTATTATTCCTCTTCTTATATCTGCCGTACTCGTCCTTGCTTTATGGATACTATCATCTGACTTCAAAACTCTTATCCCTGGACCAGAAATTGATAAATATTCAGCGAAGCATCTTGCAATGAATAATTTAACTGCACATAACCTCGACAGCTTAAAGAACTGGTCAATTCTCTGCTGTATTGATGACAAGATTACACAACAGGACAGGTTCATCTGGCAGGAAGGTCGTGAAAAACTCTACAGAGAACTTTTAGGAAGTTATCTTGCTCCACCTGCATGGAAAATACGGTTTGTCAGATTTGACGGACCTGTATCAGAAAGAGCTGAAGAAATTAGAATTATTGTTTTTAAAAAAGATACAATATTCAGATTCACACATAAACTCCCTGAAAACCGGGATGGTGCTGAATTATCATCAGAACAGGCAATGGATCTTGCTTTCATAGCTATATCAGAAATATATAATTTGAATCCTGAATTGCTAAAAGAAATTTCTGCAAAGCCTGTCGATCTTCCAAACAGGAATGACTGGATTTTTACATTTGAAGATACAACAGGTTATCCTTTAGAATTTGGAGCAAAAAGAATTGATATTAAAATATCAGGAAACATAGTAGTAGATACAAGAAGATACATCCATGTTCCTGAAGAATGGGCAAGAAATGAAAGAAATTTGAATAACATATCCGGAATAATTAAAACAATTGCCACAACTTTTTTTATCTCCCTCCTTGTCACCGGTTTTATCTTATCGATAATCAATTGGAACAGAAAAAAATATTCTACCAAAGCATTTGCTGTTATTTCATTAATAATCCTGATTATTAATATCTTTGTCTTTATCAACAGATGGCAGTGTACGATTTCAAAATTTTCAACAGCAGTACCTTTTATAAATCAAGTATTTACTTCAATTGCCTTTTTCTCAATTTCCACTATATTTGTTTCGCTTTCATTTGGACTTCTTTCAGGATTTGTCCTTAAACTCAAGTCTGTGCAGGATCAAATAAACGGAAATAAATCAATTTTTACAGGTGTAGCAATAGGAATAATAATTACAGGAATTTCAACTTTTATAATTTCAATATTTCCTTCATTAAAACCATATTCTCCTGATTTCACTTATCTTGGTTCTTTTTTCCCTGTTCTATCTATAATTACGCGACCTTTAATTCAATATATTCTTTCAGTTGTTTTTATACTCTTTATCTTCAAATCAATTAATGTTCTTTCTCAGGGTTTCAGGAAAAAGAGAATACTGAGCATATTCCTTCTTATTCTTATTAGTATTGTAATATCAGGAGTAAACTTAACTTCCTCTGTTATTTCATGGATTAGCTCAGGTTTAATAATAGGAATAATTATAGTTCTCCTCTACATATTTTACATACGTTATCAAATATCATCTATTCCTATAATTATTGGGACAATGACAATTTTAAATGAACTGAAGATCATTCTGTTGGATTCTAATTTGATTACAAATTTCGGATTTATAATCAGCACTATGATAATAATGATTTTTTCATTTTTCTTGATGAAAAAATTACAAAAATAATAATATTTAAAATCAGAAACCCATCTGAAGTTCAATCGGACAGTGGTCAGATCCGTGGATGTCTGAAAGGATTGATGAACTTATAATACACTCTTTTAAAGCTTCTGATACAAGAAAATAATCGATTCTCCAGCCGATATTATTCGATCTGGCATTATACCGGTATGACCACCACGTGTAGTTACCTGCTTCTGAATTTAATTTTCTGAAAGAATCGATAAAACCATTTTTAATAAATTTATCCATATCTTCCCTTTCTTCAATTGTGAAACCGGCATTTTTTCTATTCTGTTTCGGATTTTTAAGGTCTATCTCCTTGTGAGCTACATTAAAATCACCACAAATGATGATATTTTTATTTTCTTTTTTTAATTTATTCCAGTATCTCAGCATCTTTTTATTAAAATCCCTTTTAAAGGGGAGTCGTATTAGTTCTCTTCTTGCATTTGGAAAATAAGAATTAATCAAAATAAATTTTTCAAAGTAAAATGTAATTACCCTTCCCTCTTCATCAAATTTCTTTACTCCCAGTCCGAAATTTACTTTTTGAGGTTTTATTTTACTTAATATTGCCGTACCGGAATAACCTTTTTTTGGACAGAAACAATGAATTGAATAACCTTCAAGGGTTTTAAAAATTTCTTCAAACACTAAATTATCTGCTTTTACTTCCTGCAGACAGATAATATCAGCATCATTATTTTCTACAAAACTTGTGAAACCTTTTTTAATACATGCTCTTATTCCATTAACATTCCATGATATTATTTTAGAATTATTTTTTTTATTCATCGTTAATGTTCTCTGGTTTTTTCAAAGGGTTGTCGATTTCCTACCACAATCGATCATCCCACA
>CBDUTX010000099.1:0-7468 GCA_965370235.1 uncultured Desulfuromonadaceae bacterium
TCTACTCTTTCTTTAAGGTTTGAATTGAGATTAATAGTATTTACTAAATTTTCAAGCTCATTAATTGCTTTATTCTTTTTTTCACATGAAGCTCCTCCAAAAATAGAAGCTGTTGTAACTTCATAAAGACATCTTCCAAATTCAAACCATTTATACTCATCTGTATTTGAAATATTTTTTATCATTTCAGGAATTTTAGACATATTTTCAAGAAATAATTCAATCATATACATCTTTTTTTTCGAATCAAGATTTTCTTTGCTGAGAAAGGGTATCTGCTTTGAATCAATAATTGGTATTATCTGCTCCTCGACAATATCAATACTTTTAAGAGTATTAATAAATTGTTCAAGCATATTTAAATTACCTGGATTTGAAGAAGTAGGTAATATAGCTATTTTATTGCCTACACCACAACCAGCTAAAAAAAGATTTTTTACTCTTTCTTCATTTAATACATTCATTAATAACATCCTCCTATCTTTGGAGTAAAAATTTCATAAATTTTACTTTGACATCAAATAATTTGCAAGAAAATCATTTATACTTATTTTCCCTATAGATTTATTTTTAGAAATTCCAGAGTTTTAATACTGTACCTTTCGAATAGAGAACTGCATATCTTGATCTCTTTAAAATATTCGTCGGATGATTTAAGATTAAAATGTTTGATAAGTTCTTTTGTCTGCGTAACTGACAGATTGAGTTTACTTGCTAAATTGTTAATATCAAGAGAATAATAACTTAGTTCATTTCTGTGTTTTATAGCTATAATAGTTGAACCAGGGGTACCTTCTGGAACGAGGTGAACTAATTCTCCTTTCTTTTTTTTAATCGTCAGTGAAATATCAGAACCTTCTCCTGAAAAATTAAGAGTAAGTGAACTCATTCTTGGGAACAATTCAGACCATTTTCCCCCATCTTTGATTCTTCTTACTACCCAGCCGAGTTCCTTCTCGCTTGGTTGGGATTTTATTCCAGATAAAGATTCTTCAATAATAACTAAAGCTCTTAATTTTGCTCTTGCTTGAATACGTTTTCTCTTACCGGGAGAAATTAATTGTTTAACCTCCTTGTATTCTTCTTTAACCAAGCTTGATATATCTTTTAGTGAAAATACAGTTGCCGGGAAAACCCTTTGAGGGATGTATTGCGAAAGGTTTTTTCTGAAAACTTCTTTAAGGAGTTTTTTAAAAAGAGTAAAACCTGATAGTATGTATATGTATATTAACTCTTCTGAGATATCAAGGAAATGGTGCTGTGCGGCATCTCTCAAGCTGTTAATTATTTGTATAGTCAGGGCATCATCTTCTGAAAGACATTTGAGAGAAGACTTAGAAAGACATTTTCTCACACATTGATAGAAGTTATATGTTTCCTTTGCTCTGTTATCTCTTATATTCCCACCTTTGTGTATTATTATGGCTTTAAGGAGAAGTTCAAATGATCTGTCGAGAAAAATCAGAACAGCTTCATGCCTTCCTGTATCTACAATTCTATTGTAGTAATCAACAGAAAGTGTCAGAGATTCAATACTCTTTATAAGGAGAATATCAGCTTTTCTTTTCATAATAATATTAATTTAAATATTGATTTAATATAAATAATATAACATAAAAATAAATCCAACATGACAGAAAACTTTATATATATTCATAGTAAAATTGAAGCAAGATCAGCAAGTTTTGATCTCTCCCCTTTCTCCAGAGTTACATGTGCATAAAGATTCTGTCCTTTCATCTTATCAATCAGATAAGTCAACCCATTACTTCGAGAATCAAGATAAGGAGTATCTATCTGATAAGGATCACCGGTAAAAACAATTTTTGTTCCTTCACCTGCTCTTGTAATAATTGTTTTCACTTCATGAGGTGTCAGGTTTTGTGCTTCATCAACAATAAAGTAAACTTTTGAGAGACTTCTGCCACGTATAAATGCAAGGGGTGTTATAATGAGTTTTCCTCTTTCGACCATATCTGAATAACTTTTAAATTCTTCAGTATCTTCTTCAAATTGATTCTGTATTACCGAAAGATTGTCAAATAATGGCTGCATATACGGATTCATTTTACTCTTAATGCTTCCGGGAAGATATCCAATATCTTTATTTGAAAGTGATATAATAGGTCTTGCAAGCAGTATTTGAGAATATCTATCTCTCTGTTCAATTGATGATGCAAGAGCCATTAATGTTTTTCCGGTCCCTGCTTTACCAGCTAATGTTACAAGTTTAATTTCAGAGCACATCAGAGCATCCAATGAGAATACTTGCTCGGCATTTCTCGGTAGTATTCCACAGGCAGTTTTCTTCCAGACAATTTTTAAACTATTGTCTTCAGGATTATATCTGGTAAGAATACTTCTGCTTTCATTTCTTAAAATGAAATATTCATTTGGAAATGGATTAATATCTACATCCAAATCTTCGATAAAAACTGATCCTGTATCAAAAATTAAATTTATGATTCCAATATCAACATTTTCAAAAAGATTTTTTCCAGTGTACAGCTCATCTATGTTCTTAACTTTTCCAGTTTCATAATCTTCAGAAAATATCCCTATACTCTTTGCCTTCATCCGCAAATTAATGTCCTTTGATACTAATACCACTCTTTCAATTCCATATTTCTTAGCCAAATTATAGGCTACTGAAATAATTCTGTGATCAGGTTTGTCTTCCCAGAAAATTTCTTTTAAAAACCGATCTTTATGAATGTTTGTATCTACTATAATAAAACCACCGGTATCAAGTTTCACACCTTCATTTAATAAATTGTTCCCAATCATGGAATCAAGAACTCTTGCAAATTCTCTTGCATTATAATTAATTGTTTCATTTCCAATTTTGAAATTATCAAGTTCTTCAAGCAAAGTAATTGGTATTACGACATTATGTTCTTTAAAGGTAAAAATGCTTCCGTAATCATATAGTACAACATTCGTGTCAAGAACAAATATCTTTTGGTCTTTTGAGTCAAACAAAACCACCTCAACTGATTGAAATGTTAATAATAATATTTAAAATTTTATATAGTGCACTTAATTTGTTATGTCACGCTTTCTCACTGTCCCGGTATTTAAAATATCTTCCTTGTCATCGAAGATATAATCTACCTGGTAAACTGAATCTTCTAAAGCCTTTTCAATTGTAATAAAACTCCATTTATTCTCTTTCATCCAAAATAAAATATTATCCAGATATATTGAATTTATAAAATTCATATGTATTAATAAAATGTGCCTTATATCCCTTTTATGCTTAATGTTGGAAATACTGTCATAATATGAAATTCTATCTTTCATATGCTCAACATATAAACTTCCAATCTCTTCAGCGAGACTGTCATCATCTACAGCCAATGCATTTAAATAATTTTTATTGAATAACCAGTCTTCACAATAGATGCTAACTGGAACAATTGAAAAAAATGAATCATGGAGAAACTGATAAATTGAATCCCTTTTTTCTTCTGTATTCCCTCTATGAAGATATGGATACCTGAAATACATATTATCTTCATTAAAACATTCAATAACTCTCTGACAGGAGATAATATCTTCGATGTAGAGAGAACAGCTCACCGAATTCAAATCGGGATGGCTGAAGGTATGATTTCCGATATTATGTCCTCTTTTGAAAAATTTAATCAACAACCTTTTTCTAAAACCTGTGCAATTCCCCCCTATAACAAAACCAAGCGCCTGTACTTTAAACACATCCAATGTATTCATAATATTTCCGGTGAAATTAATCTGAGCTTCTCTATCCAGATGTCCCGGATATGCAACAGGGAGATCATCTATTGTTATAGCTATCTGTTTTTCAGAGACAAGTACACTGGAGAATATTGTGAATAAAATATATAATATTAATTTACACATATTTACCTGGTGATTATCTCTTTGTCAATTTTTTGCAGAATATCAGAAACTGATTTTGAATAAGATGACTCTGTTTGCCATATAATATCATTTTTATTTATATCAAATAAATCAAAGGGGAGAATATCCTTCCCTCTCTTCGATAGGGCTGAAATAAGTTCCGCTCCTGCATTTTTAGGTATGAATGCATAATCTGTATTTATTATCAGATCCAGGTCATTAAGAGAATCAGCTATTCCTATTGAAGTTGATGTTTTTGAAAAATATCTCAATCCCGTATATTTATTGAATCCTCTGGGAACAATATCAACCGCTACATTTGAGTGAGTAATATAAAAATAATCAAGAAAATCTCCGTCTCTGAATAATTTGATAATTTTTTTATAGAGGATATCCGGATAAACACCGTTTTCTGAATCTTTTGTAAAAATACTTATAGTTGCAAGTCTTCTGGCAAAATATTTTATTTTACTGAATTCTATGTTTTCAAAATATTTTCTGAGTTCCATTAATTTCTGCATTATCTTTTCAGGAATCAGAATTATCTCTTCGGTCCCATCACTGATACAGCATCCTGTTTCAAGGACATATCCATCAAAATATGTTCTAATATTTTCAGGGATATATTGATTGATAAAACTCAAATCATTACCTGAACAGACAAATATACGGCAGTAAAATTTAAGAGTTTTTAATCTGTCAATTATTAACTTCTGCATTTCATACTCAATTTCCCATTTTTCATTCAGAAGAGTTCCATGAAGATCAATACCTATAATGATATCTCTTTTCACTTTAATCCTGAACTGCTTTACTAAAATTTATTATTATCTGTTCCCTGCCAATCTTCAATTGCCTGTAAAGAACTCCTGAAGCATCAAACATTTTCTTCGAAGCTTTTACACTATCTGTGTGAGCATATTTATCACTTAGATATACTACTTCGATTATCCCTGATTGAATTATAACTTTTGCACATTCATTACAGGGAAACAGAGCAACATAAATCGAACAATCATATAGATCTACATTATTTTTATTTAAAACTGCATTTAATTCTGCATGACAAACATAGGGATACTTGGTTTGCAATTCATTATCACCCTCTCTTTCCCAGGGGAATTCATCATCCGAGCATCCAATTGGAAAACCATTGTACCCGACTCCTACAATTTTTTTATTCTTATCAACGATACATGCTCCAACCTGGGTGTTAGGATCCTTACTTCTGAATGATGAAAGAATTGCAACTCCCATAAAATATTCATCCCATGATAAATAATTTTCTTTTTTAGACATTAATCACTCCAATTTAAATAATATTACGTCAATATAAACCTGTTATAACGATTATAAATTAATGGATTTCATATGTACACTTTAAATAAATTATGACAGGTATAAGAACATTGTTTTCATATTCTCGGTTCACAAGAAATTTATTGAAAAAAGACTATGTCAAAACTTAATATTTGGTTCTTTGATTTGATGTGAAAAAAAATTCAGTTTAAATAGAAAAAAATTATTTATTATTTCATTCAAGTACAGTTTTTAATTTTTTAATTAGAACTGAAATTTGGTAAGGTTTCTGAAGAAAAGCTGAATACTTCTCATTTTTAAACCTGTCCCTTACATCATGTTCATTATATCCGCTTGAGATAATCACAGGTATATCTAACTTGATCTCATGAATTATCTTTAGTGTATCTTCACCAAACATTCCCGGCATCGTAAGATCAAGTATGATACATTTAATACTACTGCATTTATCCCTGAAAACTTCTAAAGCTTGATAACCGTCAACAGCTACATGAACATCAAAACCTAAATTTTCCAACATCTTTTTTATAACCGGTCTGACTACATCATCATCATCTGCTAATAATATTTCCCCTGACCCTTTCCAATTATCAATTTGTATGGTCTTTTGATTAAGTTCAACTGAATGTTTTTCTAAAGCAGGAATCAAAATCATGAATGAACTTCCTCTCTCCGGTTCACTGTAAACTTTTATAGCTCCTTTGTGAGCTTTAATTATTCCAAGAACTGCAGCTAGACCTAAACCTCTTCCGGTGAATTTAGTTGAATAAAAAGGATCAAAAATTTTCTTTAGAGTATTCTTGTCTATACCGATACCGGTATCTGAAACTTCGAGGGAAATATATTTCCCTGGTTTCAGATCATCAAAAGCAAATATTCTTCTCAGATAATCTTCTTTACAGTTCTTTATTCCAATTTTAATAGTAATTTTCCCAATTCCTCTGTTTAAAGATTCAGAAGCATTGATTATTAGATTTAAAATAACCTGTTTTAACTGTGTTATATCTCCTTCGACAATAGGTAGATCTTCTGAAAAAATATATTTTATTTCAGAGTTCTTCGAAATCGATATTTTAAGTAGCATCTCCATATCTCTGACAACTTCATTCAAATTTAAGGGCTCGATCTTATACATTGCCTTGCCTGAATATGTGAGCATTTGATTGCTTAATTTAGCTGCTCTTTCAGCAGCAGTTTTCATTTCACCTATCATTTTTTTAACATTTGTATTTAGTGAATTATCAGTTAATATAAGATCAGAGTTTCCAAGAATTCCTACAAGAAGATTGTTAAAATCATGAGCTATTCCTCCTGCTAAAATTCCAAGGCTTTCAAGTTTCTGCGTTTCCTGAATCTTTTCAATTAATTCTTTTCTTTTTTGCTCTTCAATCTTTTTCTCTGTTATATCTCTGATTATTCCAAGAATGTAATATTCATCAGGATCATCGAGAATCTGTGTAGAGACTTCAAGCAATCTTATCTCTCCGGTTTTATTTAAAATATTAATTTCATAATTATCAGTGACATGTTCATTAGCATATCTATCTTTAAATCTCTCTTCTATCAGTTTTTTTGATTCCTCAGTAAGTAATACGGAAATATCAAAATCAGGGGATGTTAACTCTTCACAAGTGTAACCTGTTACCGAACAGAATTGAGGATTAACATATTCATATTTTCTACCTTTTAAAAGGTAGATGCCTTCAAAAATATTTTCTACAAGCATTCGGTGTAATTTTTCACTTTTTTTAAGTGATTCTTCTGCAATTTTCTGTTTTGTAATATCTCTAATTAAAATTAAAATTGCATTTTCTGATCTGATATGAACTATACATGAATTTATCTGTACAAAAATTTTACCCCCTCTTTTACTTATCATTGAAGTTTCAAATATATGAGGAGCATCAAATCTAACTTTTTTCCTCCTGTAATAATCTTCAACTAAATCCAAATCATTTTCATTTACAAGTTCTCTGAAATTTTCCTCTTTCATATTATAAAATGACAAGACTCTATCTCTTTCCTCGGGAGTTATTAAATCTATAAATTTTTTATTTTTAAGTTCATTTTCATCATAACCTAACAGTAATAACAGCATTGGATTTGTAAGTATTATTTTATCATTCTGAATCATAGTTATTCCGATACTTGCTTTAACAACAAGAGTTCTGTACTGTTCCTCTCTCTCTTTTAAAGATTCCTCAGCATTTTTTCTATCAGTAACATCTCTTACAATTGAAAAATATCTATCTTCTGTTGACATAAC
>CBDUTX010000100.1:0-7445 GCA_965370235.1 uncultured Desulfuromonadaceae bacterium
GAGGGTATTCTATAATAAATGATTAAGAAAATATAAAATAATGAGATTTGACTATTTTTAATGGTTCATTAATAAAATTTCAATATGATTTTTTACAACAGACGAAACTCTCCTCAATTTGATTGGTTTAATAACGATCCTTTCTGAAATAGTTAGGATTAACAGGAAAAATATATTTTTAGGGTGATGAAAATCATATTATAAATGAACAATCTTCTCTCTTAAATGTTTTGCAGCTTGTTCCGGAGAAATATCTCTCTGAGTTTCAGCAAGCATTTCATAACCAACCATAAATTTCCTGACTGTCGCTGAACGGAGCAATGGTGGATAAAAATGTGCATGAAGATGCCAGAATCTTTGATTTGAGGAATTTTTTGGAGAAAAATGCCAGCCAAAACTAAATGGCATGGAAGTATCAAATAATTTGTCATAAAGCTTTATCAGATCCTGCCATATTTGAACTAAAGTTATTTGTTCATTTTCAGTTAATTCCATCAGGCAGGAAATATGCCTTCGTGATATTAATAATGTTTCATATGGCCAGACAGCCCAAAAAGGGATGATAACAATCCAAGATTCATTTTCTAAAACCAATCTTTCTTTTTTATTTACTTCATAATCAAAAACATCACATAACAGACAAGATCTATGTTTTTTTGAATAATTTCCCTGGTTATAATCTTCAGTTTTAACAATATCAGGAATTCCTTTTGTAGCCCAAATTTGACCATGGGGATGTTCATTACTGCAACCCATCATCTTTCCTCTGTTTTCAAAAATCTGAACATAGTTTATTTCCGGATGTTTTTTTAATTCTTTGAGTTGTCCAATCAAGACAATAATAACCTTCAATGCAGCAGATTCCAGAAGATCTGAAAATGAAAGATCATGCCGTGGAGAATAACAGATAACTCTGCAGATACCAATTTCTTTTTTGTAATTCATCCAGGAAGGAACCTTTATTGAAATCTGTTCATGAAATAACTGTAAAGCCGGAAAATCATTGTCAAATATGAATGTTTCATCATATTCCGGATTCCTTACTCCTCTTGAACGATAATTTCCCGGGCAGAGATAACAATTTGGATCATACTTAAGTTTTTTTTTTTCAATAATATTTTCACTTCTACCATCCCATGGTCTTTCTAATCTACCGGGAGAAACAAGTACCCATTTTCCTGACAGAGGATCAAATCTTCTGTGAGAAGTTGAAATATTAATAAATTTTCCTTCTTTACTCATTTTTTTGTCAGAATTCCATCTGTACTTGAAATAATTAAAGCACTCCCCTGCTTACCTGTTGATAATAAATATTCTTTTAAAACAAAATCAATGAATATATCAGTAAAATCATTTTCTACAAAATTTACAGTTGCTCCTCCAAAACCTGCACCTGTCATTCTTGAAGCAATTTGACCGGGGGCTTCAAGTGCAATTTCAACCATGATATCAAGTTCAGGACAACTGACTTCATAGTCATTACTCAAACTTTTATGCGAATCAATAAATAATTGACTTATTCTTTCAACATTAGTGTTTTTTAAAGCATCAATGGTTTTTAAAACTCGATTATTTTCTGTCATAACATGTCTGCAACGACGAAAATGCACAGGATCACATATTAATTCCAGGTCAGAATATGTCACATCCCTGAGTGAAATTATATCAGGATTAATTTTATTTAATTTTTTAAGCACTTTACTACATTCTACTCGTCTTAAATTGTACTTTGAAAAAGCAAGATTGTGTTTTACTCCGGTATTTAAAATAATTATCTTCCAATTTGAAGGAAGTTCAATATACTTTATTGATAGATTGCGGCAGTCAATAAACATTGCATGATCACTTCGAGACAACACTACTGCCAGTTGATCCATTATACCACAGTTGACACCAGTATATTTTTGCTCTGCCTGCTGAATTTTACAGGCAAATTTAATTGGATCTAATTTAATATCATAAATTTGTGCTGTAATAACACCAAGACCGACCATAAAAGCAGCAGAACTGCCCAATCCACAACCGATTGGAAGATTTGAATTAATCCAGATATCCATTCCTTCAGGTCTATCAATTTCAACAAGTATTTCCCTGATCACACCTTCTGCAGATCTTTGCCAGGTGCTCGATTCTGTAATAACTTTATCAATTGAAAAAGAGAAGACCTGATCAAATGTTTTTGAATATATTCTCACCAGTCGAGAATTACGATGGCACCCGGTCATTTTTATATACCTGTCTATAGCAACAGGCATAACAAATCCATCATTGTAATCAGTATGTTCACCAATAAGATTCACCCTTCCTGGTATTTGAATTGAAAAATATTCATCGGTTTTATCAAAATGTTCTTCGAATGATTTCATATTTTCTACACTGATAAATTATAATTTGTTCAACTTCTTCTTTCCTTACCAATCCATACAATCATTTCACCTTCATCTCTGTTATTCCACATACAGTAAGGTACTGCTTTTATTTTAATGGATTTCAATTTCGATTCACGTAATCTGTATAGTTGTCCTTTCCAATCATTTGTATATCTTCTTTCAGCATTTCCTGTAATTACAACAACACCATTTGAAATACTATTATCATAATATGTTTTATAATCTGCATCATTCTTAATTGTGATATCATGAAGATTTACACAATTATCAACTTCTTCAAGACAGTATATTAAAGGTCCTCTCTGAATTGCTATTCTGTTGCAATTATTATAAACAAGAGGATTTGCTTCAATCTCCATTATATCCATCGGAAATATTAGTTGAATTTTGTCTCCTTTCCTCCATATTCTTTGTAATTTTATATAACCATTTTTAATATAATTTGAAATTTCCAACTTCTTCTCATTAACTGTAATGGAAGGGGACAAACACCAACCGGGAATTCTAATAAATAAAGTAAATTCCATGCTTTTTTCCGGATCAACCGAAATAACAATTTTTTCTTCCCAGGGATATCTTGTATCCTGTTCTATTTTAATATTCTGTCCGTGGATTTTAACTTCTACAGAACTTTTAACAAATAAATTTACAGAAATTCCATCATTATTGGTTGAATAAATATACTGCCCCAAGGATGAAAGAATCCGCACAATATTGGTTGGACAACATGAGCAATCAAACCATTCCTGTCGAACAGCTTTAATATTAGATGATTTTTCAGTCAAACAATTTTCTTTTTTAGGAATAACACAAAGAGGATTAGCATAAAAAAATCGATCCCCGGAAAGCGATATTCCACTTAACACAGAATTGTAAAGTGCACGTTCCATTACATCTGCATATTCACCATCCAATTCAATCTGGAGCATCCTGTCTGCCCAGAAAACAAGACCTATAGCAGCACATGTTTCTGCATAAGCTGTTTCATTTGGAAGATAATAATCACAAGAAAAACTCTCACCTTCTTCTGTTGAACCAATACCTCCTGTAATGTACATTTTCTTATCTATAACATCTCTCCAGAGTTTCCTGCATGTATCGGCAAGGTTTTTATTATTTGTTTCAACTGCCAGATCGGTCATTGCACAGTAAAGATACATTGCTCTGACAGAATGTCCTACTGCTGTACTTTGTTTTCTAACTGGTAAATGAGCTTGCCAGTATTTATAATTTTTTACCGATTTTTCTCCTCGTTCAATAGACTCAATATCAAAATAATGTGGTTGTTTTCCCCTTTCATCTATAAAATATTTTGAAAGTTCCAAATATTTTTTTTCTTTTGTGATGCGGTATAATTTAATTAAAGCTAACTCAATTTCCTCATGTCCCGGATATCCTCTTTTTTTTTCTTTTTTTCCCCCTTTTCCATAACCAAATACAAAATAGATATAATTTGTATACTTACATATTATATCTATAAATGATTTTTTACCTGTCGCATTATAATGTGCAATTGCAGCTTCAATAAGATGACCCGCACAATACAATTCATGTTTGTCACGTAAATTTGTCCACCTCTTTGTAGGAGCAACAACAGTAAAATATGTATTTAAATATCCATCTTTTTGTTGAGCCTTTTTAATCAAATCAATAATTTCATCAAGCTTTTTTTCAAGAATTTCATCCGGATGTAACGCTATAGTGTTTGATGCAGCTTCCATCCATTTAGCAATATCAGAATCCCAGAAGATATGCGGTTTATCCGGATATCCCTCTTTCCATTTTAATTTCCATGCATCGATACGTCCTGTGTCTTTGCATCTGTTGTATCCAACTGGAATTGTAACCTTTCTATTTATTTCAATACGAAATAACCAGAATTTGTCTTTTATTCTGACCTGAGTAAATGGTACCTGGAAAAAATTTTTCAAAATATCTTTCTACCTCATATTTATAGTAATTGATTTCACACTTTTCATAAACATATTATAAATTGATGAAATTACCTGCGTTGAGCCGATAGAAATAAATACCTGATCTCATATTTTCAGGTTTAAATTCGATATTATGTATACCTGGAAAAAAAACCTCATTATCCAGTATGATCTGCACAAGCTGCCCTGCTGAATTGTATACTTTTAAAGAAACCTTGACCTGTTCAGGCAGTGAAAATCTTATAGTTGTTGTCTCTTTAAAAGGATTTGGATAATTATTCCCAAGACTGAAAATCACAGGCATTTGAATTTCAGGATTTTCCTCAACCCCGACATTTCCTGTATTTGTGGAAATACATGAAACATATCCGTTATCAAGACCTACCAATAATTCAGGATATCCGTCTCCGTCGATTGATGATAACCAATTAACTGTATAAATCCGGTTTGGGAAACTATCTGAGTAGATCAACGAATCAACTCCTGCGGAATAAATGTAAAGCCATCCCGATTGATCTCCTGTTACTATTTCAGATATCCCGTCTCCATCAATATCAGGTATTGAAATAACACCATAAGTCCTGTAATCAGATGTGGAAATGGACAGAATATTCAGTCCGTTCCCTCCATCAAGACAGATTACTCCCGTTCCCTGAGTAAAATTAGCAATTATGATATCATCATATCCGTTACCATTGATATCAGGAATAAGTTCCATCTGGATAACTCCACCTGAAATATCACTGTGCCAGATCTGTTGTCCACTCTCACCGTCAACTCTGTAAATATCACCCCAGTAATCTGCAATTATAACATCCGGTGTACTGTCGGTAACATGAAATTCAAGCATTTCTTTAGCACCGTTTACAGTTGCATTGAATTCCCAGATAAAAAGACCTGTTGATCCGTTTATAGCTCTTGCAAACTGTATGTAATCATCTCCGCCATAACCTGCAATACAGTCAGAGATGCCGTCTCCTGTGATATCTTCAATGGAGATAATAGAGTAACCTGAAGCTCTTCCTGATACGGTTATCGGATACTGCCATATTATATTTCCGTTTGTTCCGTTAAAACAGTAAACTGACTTATGCCCTGCTCCGGAATTATTACTACTTGATACTGCAAGGACATCAACAATACTATCACCATTAAAATCTCTTCTTACGTCAATTGCTCCGAAACCTCCGAGGTATGGATCATTGTTATCCCCATAAGACCATATCTCAGTTCCATCGACACCGCTGATTGCATATACATGTTCATTTCCTCCATCAGTTCCAATAACCACATCACTTATACCATCTCCGTTGAGATCGGAGGCGATCTGTATAGCTTTTTGAGCCGAGAACATTCCATTAAGACTGATCGAACCTGTATTATTATTGTCAATACCGGTATTAAATGCCCAGAACGTATCGGCAAGACCGGCACTTGCTCCATTTAAGCAGATAGTGAGATAGTTTTCTGTACTTATCACAACATCTTTTACTCCGTCACTATTGACATCACCCATTGCCTTCAAACCCTCAACTCTCTTATCGTAGTTTCCCCCGTAAGGATTATCCGGAGTATTATAAAACCAGAACTGATATCCTAAATCAAAAGAATCTGAAATTCCATCACCGGACATATTTATCAGCCCTGTAACTGAATCACCACTGAAGAACACCAGAGTATCAAAGTAATGAGTTGGATATTGCGGAGTAAACCAGATTCTTGTTAAAATACTATCATTGGGTGAAATATCAAATGGTAAGGGAGGTGATTCAAAACTAAAACCTCCCCAGAAGAATTCAAAACTGTCCAAACTCAAAGTTAAATTTCCCTGATTTATCAAATATAACATTCTTGAAGTTGATCCATCCTGTCCTACCCAGACATTTCCAAAATTAATATATCCCGGAGAACAGTAAAGGGTAGGATCCGAATAAAGACCAACACCTTCAAGATGTACTGTAACTACACTGTCAAGCGGATCATTACTGTAGATATCCATAATACCTGTGTGTACGCCATAATTAGTTGGTGAAAATTTCACAGGTAGAATGAAAGAAGATGATTCAGGTAAAACAATGGGAATATTAACACTGTCAGAGTAAAAATAAATCTGATCAAAGACTAAAGAATCAATGACAAGAGTATCCGAACCAATATTTGAAACAGTGATATCGACACTTCCTGTATCCCCGATCTCGACAAGTCCGAAGTCAATGCTGTCAGTTACATTAATATTAGGTGTTCCTCCCTGAATATCTATCTTGTAAATTAACCTCGGGGAATATCCGATAAGCCATAGATACTGCCCATCCCATGTCATATCCCTCGGAGAAAGATCAGGATTCCTGATATAAATACCTGTATAAGTTCCACTTATAGGATCGTATTGATATATTTCCTGTTTTGTAGAACCAAAACCTGTATCCTCTGCACACCAGAGATATTGTCCGTCATAAGCAACACCCATCGGTTGCTCTCCCTGAGTGATAATTGTGTCCAGAGAAGTCCCAAGAGTATCTATTTTAATCAAACCATCCAATGAAGAGTAGAAACTGAACCATATATCGCCATTTACCCAGCACATTCCTCCAACAAAATTGTTTACCGGACTATTAAATGAATCAAGGACAGTACCAGTGTTAGGGTCTACCTTATAAAATTTATCAGGATGACTTGACGAAGGAAGATCTTCAAAAACCCAGAGATACTGTCCGTCATAAGTTAATGCTTTTACTTTATAAAATCCATTAGGATTAGGAACAGGAATACTGTCAACAATTGAACCATCTGCTGTATCTACTTTCCACAACATATCAGCTGAATTTGCATCAGAACATCCAACCCAGAGATAATTCCCATCGAATGTAAGACCATATGGAAAATCAGGTGATGGTATTGATTTAACAACTCCTCTTGTTTGTCCTGTTAAAGTTATAGATAAAAGGAGAAAAAACAAAAACAAAAATATCTTGATTTTCATAAATATTACTCCTAAAAATTGTTCTACTTAATAAATGTTAATCGATAAGATCTATATCAAAGCCCAACTCATCTACAAATTCACCGAATTCCATTAATGTCTCTCTGTCAACTTCAACCATAAAAGGAGTAAATAAAAAAT
>CBDUTX010000101.1:0-7444 GCA_965370235.1 uncultured Desulfuromonadaceae bacterium
TTTCCTGTTCATTCTCGAAGGGAATGGTCAGGTTGTTAATGATAATAAATTGAATTTATTCATATTTATTGAATTAATAATCTGATATTTGAAATACTCCGTGGTTTTCGTGGCAAATAATCTTATGTTTGGATGGGTGGAGCTTTGCCTGCCTGTGCGTTGCACGCAGACAGGTGTCTTAGTGTCTTTGTGTGAATATATTAATTAGGTGGGGATGGGGCATGATCATTGTTTATTGCTCATTGTTAATTGTTTTCAGTGCTTGGCTCTGCCTGCCGCAGGCAAGTCTCTCTCTGTTATAAAAACTTTAATCCTAATTAAGCCTGAAATTGACAGGAAATACGATTTTAACTCTAACCGGTCTCCCTGCACTCTCTGCCGCTTTAAATCTGCATTTCAATCCAGCTTCTACAGCATTATCATCAAAAATCGGATTAGTAGAATTAATAACATCCGCTCTCGTTACAGAACCATCGATATCAACATATAAAAATAATATTACGCTACCTTCCAAATTACTGTTCAGAGCAGCAGATGGATAATCAGGCTCCTGTAAATAAATAGGCTGCGGAGGAATTTCATAAGATTCGACATATTCAGCACTTACAGTAAAGGTATCTGCAGGGATCAATGAGCTTGTATCGATATCAAAAATATTCACTGTAATACTTGATATCATCGTATCACCGCTGTCTGAAAGAATGATCTCTCCCTGGTTTTCATTAATGTCATTACTAATATCCTCTGTATTGAGAATTTCCTCTATTACTTCATCAATTGTTTGAAAATCGACCTGAATATTGATATCCTGTTGAGTAATTGTACGATCATTAATATTCGAAGGTTTGTATTCATTGATATTTGGTTCAGGTATTGCTACTAATGCAGCAATATGTATAAAGAGAGCTAAAATAAAACCAATTCTTACTGGAATTGATGAATTTATCTTTCTGCATTTCATTCTTCACCTCCCATTTAATGCTTTACTATTATTACCTGAATTACCTGCAATTTATTCCTTTAATTGATCCCTAAGCAGATAATGGGTTGGGTTATGTTGAAAGGGGTATTAATCATTGTTAATAAAACACTTCTAATTTTAACAAATCGATTTAAGAACAAGGAACACCCCTGCCTGCTGCAGGCAGGGAGACCTGAATTAAAGTTCATTTTACCAACTCACGCTCCATATGTATTGCTTTGCAATAATCTCCTCAAAAAAAGAGATATTTTTAGTGAGGAAGGTATGAACGAATATTGATCTATTTGAGAATTTTGAATTAGATTTCTAAAATCTTAAATGGGTGTTTAATTCTTATATTGAATTGAAAGGGATTGGGCTTTTTGGTCTCTGTCTTACTCCAGTTTCGCCACAACTTCGCTAATTCAAATAAGCTACATCGAGACAGGTCTGCGTTTATCTGCGTCATCCTATCATCCAACTTCGCTCTCACTTCGTTCTTAGCTTCGTTGGACAGGTCTGTGTTCTATTCTTCTGGGCGGTGCCAGGTATTGTTCATTGATCACTGCTCATTGTTAATTGTTTTAATCTGTGTTTTTCCGTGTTTATCTGTGGCAAAAACTCTTATATCGGATGGGTGGGGATGGGCTCTACCTGCCGCAGGCAAGCAAACCCCAACCCTAATATTATTTTATAATAGTGAATTTACAAAAAGAATTTCCAGCTTCCGTTCTCAGTACTGCAAAATAATTACCCGTACTAACTGTAACATTCCTGTTATCAAATCCGTTCCATACAAATCTTCCTGATCTTACCACATGTGAATCATATAGCTTTCTTCCGGTTATATCGAAGATCAGAACACTTCCCGGATTATTCTCATCTACACCTGAAATCATAAAAACAGCACCGTTATTTCGAAGACTTGACAGACTATTTATTTCAATATTACCTGTTTCGGGAAAAAGTGGCAATTCCTCTACTACTCCCGTTGGATTGTAAACTCTGATGTCATCAACATACCATCCTTCACGTAATGTATTACCATCAGAAGTCAATCTGAATCTAAATTGAACACTGCTGCCAACAGGAAGCATATCGAGGTTAAAACTGGACAACTGCCAGTTACTGCTACCAGAGGTAGATCTTAATGAGTTCCAATTTGAACCATCGGTTGAGTATTCAATATGGATATAATCCCAACCTGATTCGGTTTCATATTCCTCCCAGAACTCAAGAACACAATTATTATCTATAACAATGGGCGGAGTGACAAGTGAAGAATTCATATTATTACTGTATTGCCAGCTTCCTTCATTCCCGCAGTACCAGCTATGTGTAGGAGAGTGAGATTTGTGTTCTGTAATATGCCATAGATCATTCTGCCCGGAATGTGTCCATGCACCCTGTCCGTTTTCAACAGAATCATAAAATTCCTCAAATCCCACAAAAACAGATAAAGTATCATAAAATGTAAATTTACCTGATCCATTGACTTCAACTTCAAGATCGACAAGTGTCCCTAAAGGCATTGAAGATGATACTTCAAAAGAAAAAGACGGCAGATCAATACTATCTCCGGAGGGGATACTGTCAATATTTGCAAGAGAATCGATCATTATCACTCCGGATGTCAGTGGCAAAACAAGAGTACTTACATTTGTCGCTGTATTCAAACCGAAATTTGACATAGTGATAACAAGTGAAACACTGTCACCCGGATATGGTAGAGTAGGATTAAAAATATGATCTGTTATGACAACAGAAGCATTTTGAGGTCTTCCGTAATTAATAACAGCATCTACATCATACCCCGGTGTCCCTCCTGAATAAGAACCGTTACCATCGTCCACAAGCATAACATATCTCGCTTGCCCGAGACCTGATGATGATATATCTATCTCTCCGTTTCCAGTAACCATACCGACAAAAAACCAGGGTCCTGACCAGGTTGGATATTCACCGACAAAAACACTACATGCTTCTGTTGTGCCATCATTCCCCTCAACAACACTAAAATCATAACCTGCTCTGTTAAAAACAGGTGTCCCCTGACCCATATCAAAAATTATCCAACCATCTCTCTGCCCGGATTGATAAGCCACTCCAAGAGATAGAAAATTGCCGTCGCTTCCTCCGAGAGCATGTGGTGTTACAGTATGATTCTGATCATTGTAATTAGGTACATTACAGAGAACAACCTTGAATGCATAAGATGTGTCCATCGGAGTCAATGCAATATCCACCTGTGTGAAAGTATCTGTATAAGTGGTTATACTGGAAACTGTTTTTTCTCTGTAACCGGGAGCACTCACCCTGATAGAATATGTACCAGGAAGAACATATCTGTGATAATCACCAAAATTCCTATCTGTAAAGATAGGCCAGTCTTTTTCAACAACCGTAACTCTTGCCCACAGTGGGTCCCCTGTAACTGAATCAGTAACATAACCTGCTATGCCCTGTCCTGACAGCCGTATCATCTCAAACATAGCACTATCGTTCAGAGTACATATACCTGCAAGAACACTGGCAGGAGGATATTTTATTTGACTAACCTCAACTGTAGAGCCTATACAGCCTGAAGGTCCATAATCATAATCCTTTGTAGGTCCATTGATATAGTACATTCCATGTGAACCCTGCTCATGAGGATAGCCTGTGATAGCAGCATATACACTCCATATGTCCATATAGGCATCATGGTCATAAGGACGGTCATAGTGATAGCTCCATGCCTGTGAAATGTAAAGAATACCGGTGTGATATGAAGCAGCAATTGTAAAATTTCTCGCATCCATAAGACTTCTTAGTGCCTGGGATTCAGGCTGTGAAAAAGGATATGCACTATTCCCCGCTCTATCCCACATATATCCATATTCTCTGTTCAGGTCAACTCCGTTGGCATTATACCTCTGTGGAATTGTTCTCCCGTCAGGATTTATCAGTGGTATTATCCAGATCTCTCTATTGTTCACATAACTGGTTATATAGGATACGGATCCATAACCCTCACAAAGTCTTTTGGCAAGCCAGAGACAGACTTCATTAGCCGGTGGTTCATCCCCATGGTGAGTTCCATCAAACCTTACCTCTGCTTCAAATTCATCGATATCAGGATTATCTGTTATCTTCATAGCCTGTATGACACGTCCCTGTACAGAATATCCAAGAGTTTCAACCCTGACGATATTTGTATTTGCCTGAGCAAGACTTTCAATAAAAGCAACGGTCTGAGAATAATTGTGGTATTGGGCAAAATCAGGAGAAGAGTATAACTGTCTCAGATAATCACTGTAATTTTCAATCATTACTTCTACAGGATAACCAAGTAAAATTATCTCATCTATCTCCTTTTCAGTGAGAACAATTTCTACTATGTTTTTTTCTATGATCTTATCAGGAACAATATGTAATCTTCTGCATTCTTCCCTTATATCATCTGATGGAAGTGTTATTCTTACAACTTTTTCAATTGAGAAAAGATTAACAGAGATAATTAATAACATTAGTATTGTTAATATATTTTTCATGAGATCCTCCTTAGAGAATAGTATTTTTAAAATTTTATTCCTTATTTACCAAAGGGTCAATAATATTATCATACTTCAATGATAATGATGCTATATACAGAAATACTTAGTTCACTGCGTTTAAAGAGGAAATTATTACATAAAAAAATAGAAGTCCCCAATAAATTGACATTGACTGAATAATATTATACAAAATATACTATTAAGTTATTTATATTTAAAAAAAGGAGATTTAATGATAAAGACGACCCCTTTTTATGAAAATCATATAAGATATGGAGCTAAATTAGTTGATTTTGTTGGATACAATCTTCCAATACAATATGAGAACGGTATTGTTGCTGAAGTAAAAAATGTAAGAGAAAATGCAGGCATTTTTGATGTTTCACACATGGGTGAAATTGAAATAAAAGGTACCCAGGCACTCGAGTTCACAAATCATATTGTAACAAATGATGTTGAAAAATTGAATATCAATCAAATTTTATATACAGTTATGTGTTATCCGAATGGCGGAATAGTAGATGATCTCCTTGTATACAGACGTCCTGAAAGTTATTTTTTAGTTGTCAATGGAGCTAATGTTGAAAAGGACTACAAATGGATATGTAAAAAAGCCGAATCCTGGGATGTTCGGGTTAAGAACCTATCGGATGACATAGCTCAAATTGCGATACAGGGACCAAAATCCGAGAACTTAGTAAAGAAACTTACTGATCATGAAATTGAGAATCTGCCGTATTATCATTCTGATGATATAACTTTTGCTTCAAGAAAAGTACTGCTTTCAAGAACCGGTTATACTGGAGAAGACGGATTTGAGATTTATCTCAATAAATCTGAAGTTGGGGATATATGGCAGCAGATCATGAAAGCCGGAGAAGAGTACAACTTATCACCTTCCGGTTTAGCTGCAAGGGATATCCTGAGAATGGAGATGGGTTACTGTCTATACGGTAATGACATCTCTGAGGAAACATCTCCTCTCGAAGCCAGTCTCAACTGGGTTGTAAAAATGAAAAAAGATGACTTTATTGGCAAAAACTTTCTTATAGAACAGAAAAAAAACGGGATTAAGAGAAAATTAGTTCCTTTTATCCTTGCAGGCAGATCTATCCCACGAAAAAGTTATAAAATATACAGGGATGGAGAAGTAATTGGGGAAGTAACCAGTGGTACTCACTCCCCTTCAATTGAAAAAAGTATTGGAATTGGATATGTAAAAAAAGAATTCAGTAAATCCGGAAATATTATCGAAATAGAAATAAGATCAAAAAAAATAAGTGCAGAAATTATAAAACCACCATTTTATACAAAAGGCTCACGTAAATAAAGGAGGAAATATGTCAGATAGTCATATCCCGGAGGATCTTTTATACTCATCCTCACATGAATGGATTAAAATAGAAAATAATACAGTGACCCTTGGAATTACAGATTTTGCTCAGAACGAGCTGTCAGACATCGTATATGTTGAGTATCTAATTTCAGAAGATGAAGATATCGGGAAAGGTGATCCATTCTGTACAATAGAAGCTGTCAAAACAGCTGAAGATATCAATTCTCCTTTAAAGGGCAAAATTACCGGAATCAATGCCAAACTGCCTGATGATCCTGCACTGTTAAATAAAGATCCTTACGGAGAGGGTTGGCTGCTGAAGTTAGAATTCTCCGATGATTCATTTAAGTCTGAACTGATGGATGCCACGCAGTATAAAAAGCTAACCGAAGAAAGTTCTCATTGAGGTAATATATGCCCTATATTCCACAAACTGAGCACGACAGAAAAATAATGCTCAAAAAAATCGGTTTTGAAAACTATGAAGACCTTCTTAAGGAAATTGATCCGGAACTTTGCAAAGAAATTAACTGGGATATAGAAGATGGTTTGTCTGAATACGAACTTTCAAAAAAACTAAAGCAAATATCAGAAAAAAATAAATCATTCGATGATCTTATCTGCTTTGCAGGAGCAGGAATATACGACCACTATATTCCATCTGCTGTAAACCATATTATCCACAGATCAGAATTTTATACTGCATACACACCATATCAGGCGGAAGTCAGTCAGGGTACTCTTCAGACAATATTCGAATATCAATCAATGATATGTGAATTAACAGGCATGGAAGTTTCAAATGCTTCTATGTATGATGCTTCAACAGCATTAGCAGAAGCGTTATTGATGACTGCAAAAATTAGAAAGAAGAACAAATTACTTATCAGCAGATCCATACATCCTGCTTACATAAAAGTGGTTGACACTTACTTGAAACATGGTTTTGATCTTCAATATATCCCTTATAATTCTGAAGGGATTACCGATATTGAAATTTTAAATGAACTGCTCGACGAAGATGTTGCAGGAGTTGCTATCAGTTATACGAACTTCTTCGGAATCATTGAGCCTATAAAAGACATTTTAGAAATTATACAAAAAAACAATTCACTATCAATTGTTGTAGTAAATCCTATGACCCTGTCACTTCTTGAACCACCCGGAAATTTTAATGCTGATATCGTAGTCGGAGACGGACAGGTTCTTGGATTGGATCCATCTTTCGGAGGTCCACTTCTCGGAATTTTTGCCTGTAAAAAGAAATTTATTAGATCAATGCCTGGACGAATAATCGGAGAAACAATGGATAAAGAAGGCAGAAAAGGTTATGTTATGACTCTTCAAACAAGAGAACAGCATATAAAACGTGAGAGAGCTACAAGTAATATATGTACAAATCAGGCACTCTGTGCATTGATTGCAACCGTCTACCTCTCTTTAATGGGAAAAACCGGTCTTGAAAAAGTAGCAAAAAAATCACTTTCCTCTTCCCGTTATCTATTTAACGAATTGCTAAAATTGCCCGGTGTAGAAAAAGTATTCAGTGGAATATTTTTCAATGAATTTGTTCTTAAATTTCCTGTAGAATCTAATATTATAGTAAATGAA